>JBARYO010000767.1:0-15001 GCA_049647905.1 Elainellaceae cyanobacterium
GCTCTGTGGAGAGGGCCTCAGCTTCTTGCTGAGCGTTTTCCCGTTGAGCAAATAAGTCTGCTTGCTCGAGGGCAAAGCCGAGCTGCAGCGCCACCTGCCGAAGTAGGTTAATTTCGTCATCGGTCCAGTTCCGGGGCGCAGAGCACTGGTGGGAAATCAGCAGGCCAATAAGGTCTTCACCGACCAAGATAGGCGCGACCATGTTGGCCTTGACCTCAAACGGGGCCAGCTGATTCATGTGGCATTCCGTTAGCCCAGCCTCTTGAATGTTAGGCGTAGCCTGTACCCGACCCTGACGATACTTATCGACGTACTTGTCGGCAAAGCAAGGGTCAGCGATTTGGGTGCCCAGGGCGCTGGGATAGTCGGTGTTGACAGACTCGGCCACAAACGTCCCAGACCAGTCGTCATCAAAGAGATAGACCCCAACGCGATCGCTCTCTAGAGCACTACGGGTTCTGGTGACCACCGTGCGGTAGATTTTCTGTTTGTCCAGGGATTGGCGCATCTCTGAGACAATTTCGTTCAGCGTCCGCTCCCGGACAGATAGAATTTCAGCCGCACGCTGGGCTTGTTCCCGCTGTGCGAATAGGTCGGCCTGCTCTAGGGCAAAGCCCAGCTGTAGCGCCAGCTGACGGAACAGGGCGATCTCATCATCAGTCCATAGCCGAGGGGCGGAGCATTGGTGAGAGATGAGCAATCCAATCAGCTGCTCGTTGATCAAAACAGGTGCGACGATATTGGCCTTGACCTCAAACGGAGCCAGTTGATTCATATGGCATTCTGTCAGTCCGGCCTCCTGAATATTCGCTGTAGCCTGAACTCGCCCTTGCCGGTACTTCTCAACGTACTTGTCGGCAAAGCAAGGATCGGCAATCTGAGCGCCGAGGGCAGCTGGGTAGTTGGGGTCCACCGACTCGGCAACAAACGTACCGGACCAGTCCTCCTTGAAGAGGTACACCCCAACGCGATCGCTCTGCAGCGCTTTGCGGGTTTGGTTGACAATGGTGCGGTAAATTCGCTCTTTGTCAAGGAAGCTACGCATCTCTGAGACAATTTCGTTTAGCGTCCGCTCTTGGTCGGCTGCTGCTTCCTGCTGCTCTAGGAACTGAGCCTGACGCAGGGCATAGCCCACTTGCGTTGAGATCTGCTGCAGCAAGTCCTTCTCTTCATCGTCCCAATTTCTTGGGGAAGAGCAGTTATGGACACATAGCAAACCAATCAAGTCGTCTCCGACGAGAATTGGGGCGACCATATTGGCTTTGACCTCTAGATTGTCCAGGATTTCGCAGTGGCAGTCACTCATGTTCTCCCGCTCGACGTTTTCCCGCACAGAGACGATGCCGCTGTAATACCGCTCTAGAGCCTCTGGCAGCAGCGGGTCCTGAATCGTCTGGCCTTTGGCGCGCTTCCAGCCTTGGGTGACTGACTCGGCTGTAATGCGGCCACTCTTGAAGTCGGGATTGAAGCGATAAACCAGGGCCCGATCGACGTTTAGCACCTCGCGCAGACCTTCAACAGAGGTGGCCAGAATGGTGTCAAAGTCCAGGGTGCGGCGAATGCGCAGGGTCAGGTCCGCTAGCAAGCGCGATCGCTCTGCGGCTTGCGTCTGCCGCTGCTTCTCTGCCATCAGGCTGTTTTCTCTAAACTCGATTTGGTCGGCCAGTTGATTGAACGTTGCGGCCAACTGACCAATCTCGTCTTTCGCATGGATGCTGGCCCGAGCATTGCGATCGCCTCGGGAAAACTGTGCTGTGACAGCTTTGAGCCGACTAATAGGCGCTGCAATACTACGGCCCAGCAGCATCGCCAAGACCACATCAGCAGCCAGGGCAATTGCTGCAATCAACAGCTGAATTTTGAGGCTGTTGCCCAGCAGGGTATTGAGCGCATTTTCTGTGGCACCCCGGACAATGACCGCAACGGGCTCACCATTTACATTGCTGATCGCTTCTGCCGCCAACGTATAAGTACTATCGCCAACTTTGCTTCTGCTGGTGACGATTCCACCTTCAGCCTCAGCAGCCCATTCTAAGATGGAGGGATCGGGCAGCGGCACGTTGACACTGGCCTGCTGGAGGTTGGCAGCACCGGCGAAATCAAGAGAGGTAGCCAGGGTGAATGTCCCATCAGACTGACGCATGTAGACAGCACTATACCCGCTATCGAATGCATCTAGGGTATTTTGAGCGATCGCTGGCTTGTTGTTAACGATGTCTCCAGAGATTAGAACACCCACAACCGATTGACTATTGGGGTCAAGAACTGGCGTGAAGGTGTAGCGAATCAGGGCATCTTGACCGTTGAAGCCTTCTGGAAGCGGCGGATTTTCTCGCTGTAGCTCCTCCCAACTGACAAGAGCACTGGTTTTGACCTGTCTGGGGTTCGAAAGAACGCTGCTAACGAGTCCTTCTGGATCAAACTCCTCTCCAATCCGGTTGGCGTTGGCGCTAGCGATGATGCGGCGGTCCGGACCGACCAGGGTAGCATATTCGATGTTTCGAGCTTGAATCTCGTTCTGTAAGATTCCTTCGACCTGATATAGGGTTTCGGGTACTACCTGATTTCCACCTGCAGCATCAACTGCCGCGTCAATAATAGCAGCGTTATCGGCCTGTCCCCGAAAGCCAAAACCCATCTGATTGATTTTGATATCGTAGGCAATCTCGTTGACCGCCAGTTCGGATTCTGCCTGATTGACCAGCTGAGCCCGTCCTCCTGTCACAATTAGAAACGTTCCCACCCCCATGAGACCAAAGACAGATATTATCTCCGAGGTGAAAAGCCCCGTCAGCTGCTTTTTCCGGACCGACATGTCGTCGAACCACTTGAGTGCTGACGAATTATTGGTGGGTTGGGGGTCCGGTTCGACGTAAGTCGGCCTGGGTTTGATGGAGTGACCATTGCCGCTGCCATTCCCATTGGCGGAGGGCGACCCTAGAAACTGGTTTGACTCGCCTTCAATGAATTTCTGAGGAAGTTGACTGGTCATGGTGAAGTACCTTTGCGCAGAGAGGGTTGCTGAGAGTGATTGTGAAGAAAGGGCTGTGGTGGTTGGGGAAATGCTGTCACCTTGGGACAGTCTTCCTACCCGAGTTCTCGCCCAAATATCTCGTCCATAGTCCTGACTAAGCGGGTGGTTAGGGTAAGAACACGGGGGACTGGGAAATAGCCTCGACGTCGAGGACCATGGTGATTTCTTTGTTTTGAAGAACGCAGCCGCGAATATAGGGTATGAGTTCAGTGGTGACCCGACCGATAGGCGATTGAATGTCCTCCTTTTTGAAAGAGATCATGCCGTCAAGATGGTGTACCGCTAGCCCGAGGGCGACATGACCGACCTGGATCAAAATCAGGCTATAGTTTTGGGTCATTGCGTCTAGGTGGGGCAGCCCGATCAGTCGAGCGAGATCGACAACCCATAGCACCCGGCTGCGTCGGTTCATCAGGCCCAGCATGGCAGGATGCATGTTGGGCATTGGGGTCAACCGTTGGGTTGGGAGCACAACGACCTCTTGGATATACCGCATCGCAAAAATAGCGGGCATATCCTCGGTTAAATAAAACTTGAGATGCGCGTTCCCCGCCGCGCGATGCGGCCTGTTGGGAAGCGCTAGCGTAGATGTGGCCATTGGTTATCCTGCCACCATTTGAACGGTTCGAATCAGCTGTTCACGGGTGAAGGGCTTGGTTACATAGGCATCAGCCCCTTGCCGCATGCCCCACAGGCGATCAATTTCCTGATTTTTGGAGGTGCAGATCACAATAGGGACGTTGACCGTTGCCGGATTTCGCTTCAGGCTGCGGCATAGCTCAAAACCACTCATACCTGGCATGACAACGTCAGTGACAATGACGTCCGGCGCTTTTTCGTTGGCTTTAGCGATCGCCTCTTGCGCACTCACGGCGCTAATAACGCTGTACCCGCCCTCTCGAAGATAATGGCTCATGAGTTCCATCTGTGATGCCGTATCTTCAACGATTAGTACAGTTTTGGTTAGAGTCATGCTCATAGTTGGTTCCGGTTAGATCTTTGATTAGCTGACGTCAAATTTTCAATGCTAAGACAGGTGCTTGAACACCATCTTCAGCAGATCTGGCTGTGTGAAAGGTTTGGTTAAGTACCCTGATGATCGAACAAGCTTTGCCTTGGCCCGATCGATGAACCCTGTATTGCCAGTCACCATAATAATTGGGGTGTCTTTAAACATCGGGTGACGGCGCAGTAGAGAGCATAGTTCGTAGCCATCTAGATTCGGCATCTCAACATCTAGCAAGATCAGATCAGGCTTACTGCGCACAATCTGCATCAGAGCCTGAACCGGATTGCTAATCATGATTACCGAGAAGCTAGTGTCGTCTAAAAACGACTTAATCGCTTGAAGGACTGTGGGACTATCGTCGATGCAGGCGATGGTATAGGTTTTATTTGCCGAATCGAGGGGTGTCCCGGCGGTTGGTGCACCATTGGCAGGAGGCCGGACTGCAGAATGGGACGATAGAGGGCGACCGGGCGACTGGGGCTGCCGAGTTCTAGCAGAGGGCGAGCCTAAACGAGAGCTTTGGGGGGAGCGCTGTCGCAGCTGGTGCTGGCAGTACTCCACCAAGGGGCGTAGCTCCAGTTGACAGAGCTGAGGAAATTCAATCAGCTTCTCACGGTCGATCAGCTCGTATGCGCCTTGCTGAAGCTGAAGGAACTGTCCGATCACTTCCTTAGCAATGCTCTCGATCAAGGTCGAGGCCTGAGCCAGGTTGAGGTACTGCTGCTCTACAAGCCAGCAGATCGCCTGGTAGTCAGGAACCTGGGTCGTGTCACCCCCTAAGCCGCGGTCAAACAGGAGGCGGACCTGGACACGGACAGCACTGACAAGGGTAGGCACATTTTGACTGAGCTGTCGGAGGTGACGGTCTAGCCGACCAAAGGAATCCACAGAATTGGATGCGTAGGTCAATCGCCCTTGATACAGGTAAACTGACCATGACGCTGAACCATCCGAAACCCTAAGACAGCCGCTCGTTTGCCGACTAACGGACTGCGCCAACAAACTTAGGGGATACAGCTTTTGAAAGGGCTCGTGGCTCGCGATCGAAATCATGTTCATCAGCCTCTACTCTCGTTCTCTCACATAACGTCATAAGTGAACTTTTGTCGGGTCTCAATTAGACCCCATAACTGTTCCAGGCGTCGACTCTGGGGACATCTTTAGCGCCTGGATAATAAGCTTTGATAGATGGAATTTTTGGCGATTTACTGCATTGATAGATAGCCAAAATACGGTAGATGTCTTATCGAAGAAGCAATGTGAGCCCCTATGCCATGAACCAATCATCTTCTATCAATAGACAAAACTCATAAGGCTATTTAAGACTTTTAAAAATGACTTGAGGCTTACCATGGAACTAAGAACACCCAATTTTCACAACGAACAAAGCCTGATAATTTAGGTGCGGCATCGTGGAAAGCCATGGATTTTTATTGATACCAACCCCCATATTAATCCTACCCTTTGTGCATGCCCTGTTCCATAAAGTTTGTAAATCCGTATTGAAGACCTAGTGAAGGCAATGTAGCTCAAAGAATAAAACCACCATCACGCTCTGAAAATGCTGTGAAATCCACTGCGATTTCACAGCGCACTGATTTTGCAGCGCACTGCTCAATCTGGTCTTGTTTCGATTTACACTAAAGCAAGCTTGAGTCGGTATTGATACCATGCTTGAAAAATGTTCTACTATTGACGCTTTTCGAAACAAGTCTTTCAAAACCAGTTGCATTGACAAAAGTTTATTAGAGCTAAACAAAATCCTGAATTTCTATTGATCGAGGCTTCTTCTCACCTGGTCTCTGGGCTACGGACTTTCTATTTGGGCAGCCTGCATCAAGCGTCGAATTTTACCGCTTTGCTGGCTCCTAAGATGCTCTGGAAACGTAAGTTCTATGGCGATCCGCTGAGGAAATCCATAGCTATCTGGTGCCCCGGCTGGTACAAAGCTCGGCAGCTTCTCAATTTGCTGCACTTTTGCTAGCAAGCTTTGGGCGGTTGTATGCTCCGAAACAACAAGCAATCCGAGCAACGGCTGATTTTGCTGCAGTTGTTCAATCGAGATGTTGGGATGCAGCTCCAGTTCAATCCGGATGTCTGCGTTACTAATTTCCCGGACATCTGCGTTGTATGACTTATTTCCCCATTGTTCCCATGACAGTTCAGCTGTGGCCTGAACTCGTTTACGAATACGCATTCCGTTTTCAGGAATGAATTCTACAAACGCACGGGCAAAACTCATAGCAATAAACCGGAACGAATCGAGTGGGCGATCGCGCTCCATGCGTTCCTGGGAATACCATGTTCTGACATCGGAGAAGAGCACGATAGCGAGGTCATCGCATTGAGTACGGCTCATCTCGATATAGTCAACCGCTAGTAACGTCTGCAGCTGATCAGTTGCAGTAGCACGGACAATGTGGGCTTTAAGCAGCACGCGGGCCCCATAATCGCCAACCAGTTCCACCCAAACCTCATCGGCCACATCTGGCCACACATCAAGAAGAATCTGAGCCCCAGTTTCGCTCACGTTTGTGGTGGTTCCGCCCCAGCTACGCCCCTCCCCGTGGATAATGGCGGTCAGCTTGCGCGGTAGCCGATGTGCCCGCCTGAGCTGAGGCTGTTCAAAGGCCACGAGGCAAGCCGCCAGCAGCAAAAACAGATTGAAAACGCACCATAGCGCATTAATGGAGGCCGCTTGTGTATCTAAAGGGCGCAGGATTAGCCAAAAGGGAAGGGTAATCAGTGAAGCGGCTGAGATAGTCGCAACAATAACCAGGTAGCGAACAGACTCAAAATCAAAGCTCCGGCGATCGACGACGAGTCCCTTATCCGTTACATTAAATGAGCCAAGTTTGGGATTGACGAGGGCAAATATTGTCACCAATCCAGCTTGAAACGAAAGCGCAAACTCGTAAATTTCGTTCCAGAACGAGAAGCGGACGTGTTTGTAGGGGATATGGTTGGTCTGCATCGATAGGAAGATGTGCGGCACGGCATAGGCTAGGGTTTCGATGCCGATACCTTTTACGGACGTGATGCCGAACAGCAGGAATAGGCAGGGGGCCAGAGCGTACATGAGTCTGGGGAACCCAAAGAAGAAGTGGGAGGTTGCACTCATGTAGCAAAGCCGTTGCGGAAGCGTCAGATTCAGCTTGCGGTTGAAGAGCGGATTCTCGGTCCGCAAAATTTGCGCCATGCCCCTAGCCCAGCGCACCTGTTGGCCCACATAGGCAGAAAACTTTTCTGGGGCTAACCCCGCAACCATGATTTTGTCGTAATATGCCGTCTCATACCCTTTTGAATGGAGGCGTAGAGCCGTATGACAGTCCTCAGTAACGGTTTCAGTGGCGATGCCGCCAACCTCAAGTAGTGCTGAGCGCCGTACGAGGGCTGCCGACCCGCAGAAAAATGTTGCATTCCAGTAGTCGTTTCCCTTCTGAAGCACTTTGTAAAACAGTTCATTGCCCACGGGGATGCGGCCCTGGGTAAGCAGGTTTCGCTCAAAGGGATCTGGGTTATAGAACCAGTGAGGCGTTTGAGTTAAGGCAATTTTAGAGTCGAAGAAAAAGCCAACCGTCTCCTGTAGAAAACCGCGAGTGGGGATGTGATCGCAGTCTAGGATCAAGACTAGATCGCCGATTGTTTTTCGAAGTGCCGTGTTGATATTGCCCGCTTTGGCATGCTCGTTATCGTCTCGAACCAATAGCTTGCAGCCAAGTTCTTCACACATCTGCCGCAGCCGTTCGCGGCGCTCAGGATACTTGCGACCGTCGTCTAAGACGTAAATCTCTTTTTTCTCCACAGGATAATCGATTGCGATCGCCCCTAGCACTGTCTTTCGAACAATTTCAATATCCTCGTTGTATGTCGGGATATAGACATCGACGGAGAACCAGGTATCTTGGGGGTAATCTGCTAGATCAACCGAGCGACGATTGCGAATTTTGAGGGTCTGAAAGTAAGACAAAAACAGCGTTATAATCGCATACAGCTCGGCAAGATAAAGCAGAACAGAAAAGGTGCCGTTAAACGGATCCTCTAGGTTTAGCGTGTAGCTCGTCCGGTAGTACAGGTAACGCAGCGTTGCGATCGAGCTAATCACCACAAGCAGTAGATGTAAATACTCACTTGTGTGATGGCTTGTAAAGCGCTCCTCCAAAAATAAAATAGCGCGCCCCAGCAGAATAATGGCTACGCCCAGAAAAATCTGCTGCAGTAGACTGGGGCGCAGTGTCAGGAGGGGGCTGAAGAACAGCAGCAGCGCTGCAAATAGCAATACTAACTGGCCTTGGCTGAGGTACTGAAGCAGGTGATCGATCAGTCCTGGCCACCGCTGAGTGATCCAGGTGGATAGCCGGTGAGCGATCTGGTCAAACCGCTGGGTATTGCCTTTATCTGTCTGCTGCATAATGTCCTACGATATGTGCGCTGCGCGTTACCCTCAGATGGCTTAATCTTCGATGGTGCGATACCGCTTGAGATAGAGCTGTACAACACCGTAGAGTACTAGCGCTGCGGCCAGCACTCCCGCTGTCAGCACAATCCAATTGGTGCGAAACAGGTGACGCAATCTGCTCTGCGTGTCCTTCTGAAGGATGTCGGCTTGGGCCGGGGCCTGGGTCAAAAACTCCAGGGTGTAGTTATTGGGATCATCGACAGAGGATTGGTCTGCATCTGCTTCAATCAAGGCCGTATCCCCGCGTAGCTGAAAGAAAAGTGGATCTTGAGCCAAGAGCTGCTGCACTTGTCGTAGCCCATCAGAGGTTTGGCTACTCAGAGCCATGAGAACACGTTCCTCGTTCCAGGGTGATAAGACCTGCTTGATCAAGCCTTCACGGTCTGGAATAGTTTGGATGGTGCTCTGCTGCCACTGTCTAGAGAAAGCATCTTTGAGCTTGAAGCCCTCTACATCAAAGACGTCGGGTAGTGGAAAGTTCTCTCGTATACCAATACCAACGAGATTCTGATCAGATCGAACAGTATCAGGCAGCTGCTCAGCTCGGTAAACCTGGAGGCGAATCGAGTCTGCTTTGCTGAGGCGACCTAGTCGTTCAGCAAATTCCAGCATTAGCTCCAGCTCTGCTATAGAAGGGTCGTTGGGGACTACAACAGCAGTACCAGAGAGGTCTTGAGGGGCTGCGAAAGGGTAGCCCGTTGTCAAAAGCTTCAGATCAGGAATGCGAACGCCCATTTCCCGGCTGAGATCAAACTGGGTTTCCGCATGGACTGTTCCCCACAGCTGAGCGTCAGTGACACGGCTGCAGGATCGGCGCTCACGGGGATCAAGCTGGAAGTTGATCCGCATCTTTGACTGGGGGGTAATCTGGTCTTCCGGCAGCGAAACTTTTAGAGTTTTTCGCTGTGCGCCGTCAATGGAGGTGAGGCGATCGCCATCAAGGCCGACCCCATCAAGCTGAACTTCGACCAGCGATGTCAGCGGGTTCACCTGAGGACCATAGCTGTATTCTAGGGTCATGCTGTTTCCGGGCAAAAACCGGTCGTCGGGCCGGGCTCGAAAGTCAAATTCCAATGCGGGAGCCTGGGAACCACGGACGGTAACATCTTCTATCGATTGCCCGAAGTAGTCTGTTAAGTCCCCAAGCTGGAACTGATCTTGTGACGGTAGGTATCGCGGCCAGTCTCTAGGGTCTGGCGACGGAACATCGCTAACCTCATCGACCAAAATCATCTGTCCAGTGGCAATCTGACGGTCTAGTGGCTGGGTGAGGAACTGAGCTGCTTTAGCGATCGCCGCCTCGCTGTTTCCTGTGATCACCAGTACGGGGCGCTCTGCTTCAGGCGTGGTTGTCAGCGTCAGTACGCCTGTGTCTAGGGGTAGTGGCTGTCCCTCCTCATCCAGCAGGAGATCGTCTTCTATCTCAAGCGGAAGATCAAGCTGGTTCAGGGCTGGCTGGGTTTTTGGGGTACCGATAACAATGAGTCGCTCCCCCGGTTCGCTTTCTAGATCCTCGGTAATACGAGCATCTAGGGGACGATATTCTGCCGTGCGTCCCATTGAGGCTTGAAACTGGGCAGCCGTAGTCAGCCAGACGCCATCAATAGTTTTGGGCTGTAGGTAGGCAATTTGATTAGGGGTAAGGCTGAGATCATCAAAAACGGGATAGGGATACTGGGAAAAGTTGAGCGCGATGGGCTGGGGCTGAAAATCGAACACTAGTTTGGAATCGGGCAGAATCTCGGTCCACAATGACGGGTCGAGGGCATCTTGAGTACAAGTGGGAGAGTTGTTTTGCAGCGTTGCCACAACGACTTCGTTGTGGTCTTGCAAAATGCCCACCGGAATCTCAAGCACGGTGTCTCCGATCTCACCTTGGGGTAAGTTGAGCGGCACACTGCCGATACTCGTGCCATTGACCAAAACGTTGAGATTGGACCGAGTGGCATAGAGGGCAGCGGAATGGCGAAAGCGAAGGAGTAGCTTGACCGATTCCACATCCCAGTTGCGCGGTCGCGTAAACCGTAGCCGCGTTTCATCATAAATGCCTTCTAGACGGAGTTGGTTGCCCACCAAAGGGCTGCGGTTAAACTCCAGCACATACTCTCCTGCCGGTTCAGCCTTGGCGACTAGTTCGTCTGGCAAGGGGCTGGATTTGCCGGTAGCATCATCGTCGTCGTCATCACTGTCAGTGTTGGCCTCAGACGGTCTGGGTCTGGGCGTCGTTGCCTGCGCAAGGAGCATTGGGCGTTCCGCAATCAATACATCCGGTGGACGCTGAGCCACAGCCGACAGTCCGAAAGGCAACCCAAATCCGGCGAGGAATAGGATCAGGCATACGACGACGCGAAGTTTTCGAGCGGTAATGAGACAGAGGCAGCGAGATAGAACATCCATGGGGGGCATTGGCAACACAGGGTAGTAAGCGCGATGAATAGGTAAGACTTAGCGAACGGCTACTGGACAATGGGATAGTAACGGCGGCACAACGAGCAGTAAAATATCCAACTTAGTTGTTCGGGTGAAACCCGACAGCAGCGGCAGAGAATGATGGCCGCTGGAGCGGCAGCAGTCCTAGCCAGGCTAGGTTCTGGGTGTAGTACGCGGAATCGTTGTCCCAAAACCCGTTTTCGTAGGTGGGGGTCAGCTTTTGATCTAAAATTTGGGCGGCCAGTTCGGGTTCAGTCAGCGCCAATGCGGGATAGAGCATGGCGTACTGTGCTGTGGCTTCGTAGTCGGCAAGGACTTGTCCATTGCCACTAAGTCGCGCGGGCAGTGCCTGCTGCTCCTGCCAGAGCTGGCGCAGGTAAGCTGAATGGGTTTGCAAGTAGTGAAATGCCCGAGGCTCATAGAACCATGCAGCGTCTAATCCGACCCGCCACCACACTCGGAAGGCATCAAAGCTGTAGTTGCTGGTCAGCGGCGATGAACTTGGAAGCGGCTCGTAGCGATCGCGCTGCGGATTGTAGACAATCCAGTCCCCTGGCAGCCCCGTACTCGACAGGGCGCTAGCTGCTTCGAGTATGCGGTAGCCGCTGTCAACCAGGCCCATCCAGTTATGGGCTGGGTCAGCATCAGCAAACAGACGGAAGGCATAGGGCGCGATGTAGGAGGGATTGAGAATGAGGGTGTCATTTTCTGGGAAGAAAGCCTCCCGTGGCCCCGGTAGCAAAATGCGGTCCTGGGCAATTGAGTCTGGCGCAGGCGTACCGTCACTGGGCGTGCCGTTGAGCGTTTTGATATCAAGGGTCGAGTGCTCCCACAGATCCGCCAGCTTTTGCTGCGCTAGCTCTTGGTAGGCAGGACAGCCCCATCGGTTGGCGGCAAAGAGGAGTGCCGTAATGGCATCAATATCAGCATCGCTGGCAAAATTTTGGTCGAGGATGCCCCAGGCTCCGGAGGACTGCTCTCCCCAGCGCCAGGCCCATAGCTGATCAAGGGGGTCACCGGCTTCATTGCGGCGGGCTAGGTTGGCTTCGGCCCAGCTGAGAGTCTTATGAAATGCGACCCTATCATTGATCATCACCGCCCGCAGCATGGCATAGGCTTGCCCTTCTGAGGTGGTGTGTTGATCAGCGCGCTCCCAATCAATCACCCGTCCATCATCGGCAATGAAGCGATCGCGATAGGTGATCCAGCTCTCGGTTAGCAGGGCTGTCGTATCTGAGGGTAGATAGGGCAATCTCAAGGCGTTTTCGGCGGCGTAACCATCCTGAACTGTTGTCGATTGACAAACAGGAACATCAGCCGTGGCGGAGAGGGGGAATGCCGCGACAACCAGTGCTACAGCCGCAGGAATCCAACGGGCTCGGCGGTGTCGATGCAGACGCAGACGAATAGAGTTACGGGATAATGTCATGGCACTCGAGCGTATCAGAACGGAATAAGCGGCGCGGAGTGAGTGGCAAGCTCTGTCTGCAACCCCCATGGCTCAGTGCCGATAGCACTGAGCCACGATGGACAAGCCGGGGAACGGAAAGGTTACAGGGAAAAGATTTTGGGGGAGATCAACGCCTGATAATACGATCAGCTCCGACCCGCTCAATCCGCGTGTTTATCTCAAATTCACAGCAACTAAACAAAGGCACTTGGGTTTGTGGCGCTGTTCCTGATCAGAAGAGCTGGGCAGGAATACATGGAAAACCGGCTTCCAAAAATGGCGACTAATGCCGGAGACCTTCCAATACTGCGTGCCAACAATGCCAATCTTTTCCAACTCCAAAGGCGATCGCCCTAGATCAGGAGTCTCAACATCCTCCGCACCTATGCGAGTAAAAGTCATGGTGTTGACCTCCATTGCCACCCTCTCTCTGCTACAGGGTTGTCTGTCCTCGGCCTGGCTACGCAATACCTTTTTGACCGTCTCTGCTGAGATGGAGGTGACAAAGCTCAATACCCAAGGGAGCTACCAGGTGTCTGGAACAATAGACCTACCTGACAGGACCCCCATGGGAGTGGCGGCACTACGCTATCTGACCTTGAACGATCCAATAGCTCAAAACACCGCTGGACGCCGCGTTTATACACTGCTGGATTACACCGAGGTCAAGGTTTCAAATGGAACATGGCAAACCAACCTTGATCTTTGGCAAGTAGGTGCCGATGGCCTATTCCAGGAAAGCTGGCAAGGGTACAGCGATCGCCTCGATTGGTCTGTTACAGCAGATGACGAGGTTGTCTTTATCACGATTCCAACACCGACGAAAGAGATAGCTAATCTGGAGCAGCGGCTGCGCAATCGCCAGCAGCGCTTAGATGATGCGCTGCTACGACAGACCTTTGACGGTGTCCGCTATGCTGAAGTGGCCTATTTAGATGATGTGCCGCTGCCAGAGGGCTCTTCAAACACCCTGGCTCAAGACCCACAAGCCATCAACGGGGGCTGGGGTCGGCGCTACATCCTGCAGCCAGAGCCAGCAAATCCCAATACGCTCCAGCAGCCTAGCGATCGCAGAACGACGGCTCCACCATCACCAGCGGAATTCTTACGATAGTGGAGAATGCCTAATGCCCTTTGCTCCGGGCATTAGGCATTCTCCTTTGCTCCTTCTAAGCATCTGTCAGACTCAGCACATCAAGAGGCGCTACTATTTGGAGCTGGCATCCCACCCTCAGGTTCTAGGCACACCCCATCCAAAACAGTATCTGTCAGATCGACATCAGTTAGGTTGGCGTCAGTCAAATCGGCATCTGTGAGATTGGCATAGCGCATTGTCGCCCCCGTCAAATTGGCTCCTTTGAGCGACGCTCCGGTCAAAGTGGTTCCTGATAGGTTGGCGCTGGTTAGGTCTGCATCCTCTAGATTTGTGCCCCACAGATCAGCCCCAGCCAAGACTGTTCCGGTTAGGTTCGCCCCTTTTAGGTTGACCCCTGATAAGTTAGCGTGGCTCAAATCTAGGCCCCACAGTGGAGCCTCTGGACCGATCCAATACAGCTCTTGTTGTCCGATCTTGAACCCAAGAGGAAATTTCGTCGTTGAGTCATACAGCGCTTTGTGCAGTTGGGTACCTGTCAAGTTAGCTCGGGTCAGGTCAGTCCCAATTAAATTGGCCTGTTGGAGATTGGCACTGTCTAGATCAGCGTCCTGAAAATCGGCATGGGCGCAGTTAGCCTGCTGCAGGTTGGACTGCTGCAAGTTACACCCCTTTAAGTTGCCATGACTCAAATCGGTTTGTGTAAGCTGCGCACCGATCAGAATGCTTTTAGAGAGATTGACTTCGCTAAGATTGGCACAGCTCAAATCAACAGCAGACAGATCGGTTTGACTCAAATCGCTCTGCTGAAGATTGGTACCGGGGGGAGCCATTCGGCACCGAATCGTATCAAGCATGTGGCTGGCGACGCCTGACCCTAGGCTACCCTCTCCTGCCGAGAGGGTAGCCGGTAAGGTGACTTGAAAGGGTTCAAGGGTGTCATCGCTCTCATCGACTAATAACTCATTTAGTCGATGGTCTACACGCTGCCGCTTACGGGATAGCTCGACGCTAGCGAACCCTGCTGCCACGCTGAGAAGAATGGAAATACCGACGTAGCGGATAGCAATGTCACGTCTATCAGGATGGAAAATAGGGGGTACATCCCCTTGGTATAGGAATGGAATATTGACTCGAATTGAGCTAGATCGATGTAGCGCTAGCGGTAAGGTCAAGCAGGTAAATAGACCGCTAGAGACTAGGAGTGCAGGCAGAAATATCCGCGCTGCGGGAGAATTGTCCATGCTGATATGCTCCAACCGACAATAGTCGCTGTGGCTGTGCCAAAAGCGGTAACTATCTATTCAGATCAATCAAACCGTTGAGCTGAAATCAGGATTTTGAGCATGGGTTGCTCCAGAAAAATATAGACACACTGTCGTTGCCAGCACCTAGTCAGCCACGTTTTAGCCTGTTGGAGGAGCAGGATGGCAGCAAAATAGCGTAGCGGTCAATATCTCAGCGCTGCGGAAGAGGTGGCTTGGAAGCAAGGCGCTATGATAAGAAGCATTGATATTTCTTAACAT
>JBARYO010000768.1:0-1556 GCA_049647905.1 Elainellaceae cyanobacterium
GGGCTATTGTCAGGGGCGGTGGCGGTAATTCTAACTTGCGCGTCGGGAGCATCGCATCCCTCGAACCGAAATGGATGTGCCTCGGGCAAGCCACTTTGCCACAGCGTAGACCCCGTCGTCTGCACCACGCTGATCGCTGCTTGACGGACAATTGCCGCGCTGACCGCCGTCCAATCCCCCGTCCCCCGCTGCCAGCCAAATGGTCTTCCCAGAACGTCTATGCCGGGCAGGTTCGCCGCCCCAGCTGCTCCCGTAATAATAGGTGTCGCGTTGAGCTGGTGAGCAACCCGCTGAGTCAAAATCTCCCCGCCGCCTTGGTGACCGCCGCACAAGCTGATGGCATAGCTCCCAGCTGGATCGACGACCACAACAGCCGGGTCTGTCGTCTTGTCGCTGAGCAACGGCGCAATCAGACGGGTGACGGCCCCGGCCGCAAGGCAAAAAATCAAGTCGTGGGGTGGGGAGTCTGGAGAGGCTGACCAAAGTTGGGCAACGTGCTCCTGCAATCTGCCGTCGTAGCGCTGAACCTGCGATGCATCGCCATCAGGACTTAGAACTGCTTTCAGCGAGCCCTCACATGAGGGGGGAATCCACAGGGTGATATTCCAAGCTTGGCAAAGGGGCAGCAGCAGTCGGATTCCTGCTGGTGTTGTCGCGATCGCAGCGGTGGCTGGCGCTGCGGCATCGGAGTGGGTCACAGTGATTTGCTACCTTGAGTGCGAACTGAACGGGGCGAGCCGACTTTGATTATGGCAGACCTTGGGACTGGATATGCCTGTGCTTTACTCGCGGCGACCCATAGAACCTAACGTTTCAGATTGCCGGCAATCCGCTAGGCTAGTGGGACATTAGCATCCCAGGAGATGTCCTTGGCTATCCCCCGCGTCCGGCAACATGTCAACCCCCTCAGCGATCGCTACAGTACGCCAACAGCGCCGCCCCAGTGGGACAGCATCTATGGCAACCCGACTCAGCCGCTGCTGTTGGATATTGGCTGTGCTAGGGGCACTTTTTTACTGGAAATGGCACAGCAGCAGCCCCAGCGCAACTTTCTAGGTCTGGAAATCAGAGCGGCGCTGGTGGAGGATGCACTCAACAAGCGAGGGCAGCTTGGCCTCACCAATTTGCACTTCATGTTCTGCAATGTCACCCCATCCCTGTCCCCCTTACTGGCCTCTTTGCCGATGGGGGTGCTGGATCAGGTGACCATTCAGTTTCCCGATCCTTGGTTCAAAAAACGGCACCAGAAGCGTCGGGTGGTCCAGCCCGCTCTCGTCGAGGCGATCGCCACCGCCCTAACGCCTGGTGGGTTCGTCTTTCTACAGTCTGATGTCAAGTCCGTTGTGCTAGAGATGGGTGAGCGATTTAGCCGTCATGATAGCTTTATGCCGCATAATGGTTGGGTGGAGAGTCCATTTCCTGTGCTTACAGAGCGAGAGGCAATGACGCTGGAGCGCGGAGAGCCGGTCTACCGTCTGCAATTTGATAAGCAGAATTAGGCGTGGCATTCTCTGTTCTGTGCAGATAGATTTGCGAGCGTACCTATGGTTCACACA
>JBARYO010000769.1:0-4110 GCA_049647905.1 Elainellaceae cyanobacterium
GCTGCCTTGACCCAGTTCGCTGGTCACGTGAATTTGTCAGCCGTGGTTTCGAGCGATATTCTGGGCGATCGCCAGCCCAAGGCCAAAGCCACCGGCCTGGTAGGAGCGGGCCTGGTCGACCTGCCAAAAGCGATCAAAGATTTGCTTAAGGTGGTCAGGGTCAATACCGATACCCGTATCGGTGATGCTGACGGAGATGCGGTCACCCTCCCGCTCAGCGCTCACGCTGACGGTGCCACCTGATGGGGTATTGCGCAGGGCGTTGTCGATCAAGTTAGTGAACAGGCGGTTGAGCTGAGTCAGGTTGCCCGAAAGCTGATGTCCTGAGGGAATATGGGCGTTTAGGCGAACGCCTTTAGCCTCGAACTGGGGGTGATAGAGCTGAATCAGGGGCGCAAACAGAGGCGATAGATCAAGCATCTCCTGCTGCTTCAGGGTGCGCTGGTCTGTGCGGGCCAGCGTCAGCAGGCTCTCGGTTAGAGCGGTGAGCTGCGTAGCAGCGCTGGCGATCGCCTCAAACTTCTCGGCATCCTTAACTCGGATATTGTCTGGATACTTGAGGGCCACCGCTGCATTGGCCTTAATCGCCGCGAGGGGGCTGCGAAGTTCATGGGCCGCATCAGAGGTAAACCGCTGCAGCCGCTGAAAGCTCTGTTCAATGGGCTGCATGGCCTGCTGCGTCAGCCACAACCCACCCACCCCACTGAGGATAAGCGCTATGAGGACACTGCCCCCAAGGCCAAGATCGAGCCGCCTCAGGGTATTGTTCATCTCTTGAGTCGACTCGCTCACGCGCACGTAGCCGATAAAAATGCCTTTGCCGTAGTCGTTAACAGGAAAGATAAGGCCAACGGCGGGATAGGGATCACGCTGAGTCTGGCGAGACTGATTAGGAGCAAAGGGACGTGTTAAGACGTAGTCTCCCTGGCTATCCAGCAAATTCCCGCCTCGGTCAAACCATTCAATGGCTTGGTTCTCGTTCACCAGCTGCTCATTGTCAACCTCTACATCGCCGCGATCAAGCTCCAGGTCGAGGGCGGCAGCTGTTCCTAGGGTTTCTAGTCTTGTGGTGAGCTGATGGTTGAGAACGCGGACAAACGTGACGCGAACGGCCACCACTAGCACCGTCAAGACGGTGGCTAGCACGGCCAGATAAGAGAGGAGTAGGCGATCGCGAATAGCTTGAAACACGGTGTGGGGCCGGGGGGAAAGTTTGAGCTGTGGGGTCAGGTGCTGCTACACGCTGACCGCCTATCCGCTGCGCGACCGTAGACGATAGCCAACGCCATAGACGGTTTCAATCAGTTGCTCCTTGCACCCGGCGACCTTGAGCTTTTTTCGCAGGTTAGTGATGTGGGTTTTAATGGTATTTTCGCCCGAGGCGCGATCGAGTTCCCAAAGCTTGTCAAGCAGCATGGTGCGCGTAAACACCTGACCTGGACTTTGCAGCAGGTGCTCCAAGAGCAGGTACTCTTTGGGCGTGAGATCAACCGGCGTATCAGCGTAAGATACCACGTGAGTGATGGGGTCAAGCCTCACCGGCCCTAGAGTCAATACAGGCGGCTGCATCTCCGGGGGGCGGCGGAGAAGCGCGCGGACCCGGGCTTCGAGTTCCCCCAGCTCAAAGGGTTTGACGAGATAATCGTCGGCTCCAGCATCGAGCCCGGCGATTTTGTCCGAGGTGGTGTCTTTTGCCGTAAGCATTAGCACAAAGCCGCTGTACCCGTCAGCGCGCAGGCGTTTGCAGAGCGTAATGCCATCCAACCGAGGCAGCATGAGGTCTAGCAAGATTAAGTCGTACTCCGCTGCCTGGGCATAGTTCCAGCCCTCCTCACCGTCAGCAGCTACCTCAACCACGTAGCGCTGATGCCGCAAATCTTCCGCTAGCGGACGGGCAATCCGGTCATCGTCCTCGACGAGCAGAATTCTCATGGGCAGCGCCTCCTGCAGGATTTACTCAGGTGAAATGAGTTTATCGTTGTGAAGCCGCTGGTTCCCGTGAGCCGAGGCTCTTGTCCAATAATAAATCCTAGTAAGTTGTTCTCCCCGATATGTAAGGGGCCATAAATAAGCGACGCTACCTGGGGTTCGCCCTCCACCGGAAGGCAAACCCTAACACCTTCACTTGTGGCCAGCCACTTAGGGCAGTTACAGCTTGGGCAGAATTTCTGGCAACAGCTGGCCAGGAACCTTTGATAAGGCTAGATTTTGGCCGACTAGCCCCTTCGCGCTGTAAATGGCCTGCAGCGTCTGGATAACGCAGTTGAGTGCTGTCTGCCTCAGCTCGGGGCGACCCTGCCACCCGTTTAGAGCAGCGAGGTGATGCTCTAAGGCTGTGTTTAGGTAGGTTTCACTCAGCTCGGCAGTATCAAACTGACGGTCAGTAGCGGTTTGATACAGAACAAGCCCTAGGTTGTTCTGGGTTGCCGTGACATCAAAATTGAGTGCCGTAGGGCGATCGCTCTGCTGGAGGTAATCCACGGCCTGCAGCGCTGCTTCATAGGCCCGCATCGCTTGCTGTAGCGAGTTAAACCGGGTTTTGGGCACTTCGTCAATGTAGTTAGCCACATGCCAGTGGGCTGTGGCCAGATTGTTTTGGGTAGCAGCAAAGGCAGCAGGAGCGGCCTCCAAAGTCCGGTACTCTAGCGCGAGCTGATAGGCATTGATAGCCTGACGCAGCCATTCCTCTGAATGTTCGTGCTGGGCTAGGTTCCAGTACGCTGTACCCAAGTTATTTTGGATCATGGCGTAGTTGAGGGCATCCTGCTCTGGCTTGTAGTAAGATAGGGCGCTATCATAGGCGGCGATCGCCGCTTTGAGGTGGTGGATGGGTTCCTGATGCTGAGCCAGGTTCCAGTAGGTCGTTCCCAGGTTGTTCTGGGTCGATGCATAGCGCATGGGGTCTTGTTCCGCACTGCGATAGCGCAGCGCTTCTTGATACGCTTGAATTGACTTCTGCAGATTTTCCGGCGGATTTTGATACCGCGCCAAATCGCCATAGGCTGCCCCCAGATTGTTCTGAATCATGGGGTAGGTCTGGGGATGGGTATCCGGCGCAATTTGCGTCAGCGCCTGTTGATACGATTGGATACTTTGATGCAGATGAGGTAGAGAATTCTCTGGTCCTTGGCTACAGCGCGACAGCAGCCAGCTGAGGTTCCCCATGTCGTTGAGCACCTCGGCCCGCATAGGAGAGGTTTCAGGAGTCCAGTGCAGCACTTGTTGGTACGCCGCCATAGCCCGCTGTAGCGTTTGCGGGGAAAGCTCACCTTTCTCAATGCGATCGCGGAAAAGGTTGCCCAGGGCTCGGTAGGCTCCCGCCATGACTGTCGGTGGTGCTTGCTGCTGTAAGAGCCCTTGAATCTGCTGCAAGACATTGAGCACCCGCGGATCGCTCGCCTCGTCGGCAAACAGTTGCATCAACTCTGATGGGGTGGCGGCGGCGGGAACAGCCAGCGTTGACTCTGACGCAGTTGCCATACCAGGATAAACATAGTGAGGCGCCGCGTCGGCAATGGTGAGCTCAGCGTCGGCCTCGGTATCATCTGCACTATCTGCCAGTGCCGCCGGGGGTACCAGCGGGGCCCCATGGCCGGATGCTCCTTGGTCCAACGCTCTAGGCTCTAGCACCTCTTCTTGAAGCGGTACAGGCTCTAACTCCAAATCCGCTGGGTCAAGCTGATCTGAATCTGACGGCGTTAAGTCTAGATCAAACGGGTCGAGTTGATCGAGCTGATCGAGATCGAGGACATCATCGAGGGGCGGAAGCCCTAAGGACATATCGAGCAGCTCGTCACGACCAGCATTATCAGTCGCTGTGGTATCGTCATTGCCCGCCGTTGCGATCGCATCCGACTCAAGTGCAGCACGCTGTGAGGTCTCGATGTCATCGAGTTCGGTCTCATCCAGAAGCTCAAGCGCCGCGCCGTTGTTGAGTGCCGGGTCTGCTAGGGGCTTTTGCTCGGCGATGGTATCGTTTTGAGGATCTCCTACTAACGCATTCACCGGCACAGTTGGCAGCGGCCCGCCAGCTGGCGGCTCGGGGTCTATAGGGTCATCTTCAAGTAATTCTCTCAGCGCCTGACTCAAATCCTCTGCCTGGGCTGCCAC
>JBARYO010000770.1:0-1891 GCA_049647905.1 Elainellaceae cyanobacterium
GGTGGAGGCTGTTGCCGTCAGCCTGGCAGGGGAAATAGCCGTAGACCACCTGGGGGGCCAGCAGCGTATTAGCGAGCACCTGCTGCTTCAGGTCTTCCAGGATGGGATAGGCCTTTTCCGCCAAGAACAGGTCGTACGCTTCTCGGGACTGGTCTTTGGGCTTGCGGAACTGCCATTGGCCAGCAATCAGCGCCTGCAGGTCCAGATATTCAAACACCTCTTCTAGGGGGATGTCTTCTGGCCCCAGCACCTTGCTGCCCCAGAAGGGCGGGGCGGGGCGCTCGATGGCGATGGCGACCGCTTCAGAGCGCTGGGTATCGACCGGAGTTTCTTCGAGCGCAGCCGCTTCAGGGGTATCGGCGCTGGGGACCTCATCCACCGTAGCGATCGCCTTGTGACCGTTCTGGGCCGCGCCGTTTTGGTCAGCCTCGTCTAAAAAGCCACCGCAATCATCCCAGTTCTCGTCCGCTTTCGCCATCATCAGCTTATCCATGAAGTGGAGATCGCTAAAGGCGTCCTTGCCGTAGATTACCCGCCCGTTATACACCCCTTGGCAATCGCCGTTGACAAACTTTGGCGTCAGGGCCGCGCCCCCTAGAATCACCGGGGCGGTGATTCCTCGCTCGTTAAACGTCGCCAGGTTTTCCTTCATAAAGGCCGTAGACTTCACCAGCAGACCGCTCATGGCGATGCAGTCTGCGCCGTGTTCTTGGTAGGCGTCGATGATGTTGTCCACCGGCTGCTTGATGCCCAGGTTGATCACCCGGTAGCCGTTGTTAGACAAAATGATGTCCACCAGGTTCTTGCCGATGTCATGTACGTCGCCCTTCACCGTGGCGATCAAGAACGTACCCTTATCGCTGCTGGCGGCGTCTTTGTCCATGTAAGGCTCCAAAAAGGCCACTGCCGCCTTCATGGTCTCCGCCGACTGCAGCACAAAGGGCAGCTGCATCTGACCAGAGCCAAACAGCTCGCCCACGGTCTTCATGCCGTCCAGCAGGTAGACGTTGATGATATCCAGCGGCGGGTACTGCTCCATCGCCAGATTCAGCACATCATCAAGGCCCTGCCGCTCGCCATCAATGATGTGCTGCCGCAGCCGCTCTTCTAGGGGCAGGGCCGCCACCGCTGAGCGATCGCGCTTTGTCGATACGCCTTCAAACAGCTGCGTCAGCTCAATCAGCGGGTCATAGGTGCAGACATCCCCATCAAAGCGGCGCTGGTCATAGATCAGGTCGCGGCAGATCTGCTGGTGGTCCGGCTCAATTTTGGCCAGGGGCAAGATTTTGGCGGCGCTGACGATGGCGGCGTCTAGGCCCTTATCCATGCACTCATTCAGGAATACCGAGTTGAGCACCATGCGGGCGGCTGGGTTGAGGCCAAAGGAGATGTTGGAAATGCCCAGCAGGCTGTGGACGCCGGGTAGGGATTCATGGATGCGGCGGATGGACTCCACGGTCTCACGGCCATTGACCCGGTCCTCCTCAATGCCAGTGGATACAGGTAGGGCTAGGGGGTCATAGAAAATTTCGTGGGCGGGAATGCCGTATTCCACGATGTCGCGGTAGGCCCGCTGGGCGATTTCAAACTTCTTATCGGCGGTGCGGGCCATGCCGTCCTCGTCGATGGTGCCCACCACAATGCCTGCGCCGTAGGTTTTAGCCAGTTCTAGAACCTTAAAGAAGCGCTCGTCCCCGTCTTCGTAGTTGGTGGAGTTGAGAATGCATTTGCCGCCAGCGGTTTTCAGCCCCGCCTCCATTTTTTGCCACTCGGTGGAGTCGAGCATCAGCGGCAGCGTCACGTTGGTCACCAGCCGCGACACCAGCTCCCGCATGTCGTGGACCCCGTCGCGGCCCACGTAGTCCACGTTCACGTCCAGCACGTGGGCCCC
>JBARYO010000771.1:0-8358 GCA_049647905.1 Elainellaceae cyanobacterium
AGCACACCCAGCAGCCAAGCTAAATAGCGCATCTGCGGAAAGACCCGCGCCAATCGTAGGGTAGCCAACCCTACGAGCAGCGTAAATAGCACGTTGAGCTGATACACCTGGAACAGGAGGCTGTAGACCGGTTGGCTGATAACCCCGAACACCAGTAGCCTTAGCCCGTAGCGATAGACATTGCGGGTGTGCCGTTCCCCTTGCCCCAAGAGCCAGCTGAACAACGGAAAGCTTAGCCGCCCCACATAGCGGAACAGCAGCACCTGGGGGAAAAAGACCACGCCAATGTGGTCTACAATCATAAGTCCTGCCGCGAGCCATTTGATGGGATTGTTTGACCTACTTTTTGATAGGTTCATCGGTATGTTTGGCGTTGCACGATCGAGAATTCCCATAATGACGAGACCGGGCCGTTGGGGCAACATCCAGTTGGGGCAATAGCATCGCAGATTTAATCCCGGTGCCGTCGCGCTGGGGGCAACGCGTTATGTCATAATATGTAACAGTTTTTAAGAATAGGAGTCAGCAGAGCCACGGCCTGTTGATGGCTGAGCTATTGGTTCATTTAGTCGATGCGGCCAGTCGTGCAACGTGGCAGCACACCGCGAAGCAGCACACACAAAAGGTCGCACACCAGAAGAGGCAGCACTATGAGCACTGAGGCACCTGAATCTAATACCCCTGAACCGACAGCCCCCGTTGATGCCGACGCGTTGACCAACGGCACCGATGAGGCGATCGCCGAACCTGAATTTGATCGCTACGAATGCCGCGCCTGTGGCTACACCTATGAGCCCCTTAAGGGCGATGGTAACACTGTTGCTGCGGGCACGCTTTTCGAAGATATTGACGAAGGCTGGCGCTGTCCCGTGTGCGGGGCGCCAAAGCGGCAATTCAATAATGTTGGCCCTGTGGGTAACCCCTCTGGCTTCAAAGAAAACCTGAGTTATGGGTTTGGGGTCAATACGTTAACGCCAGGGCAAAAGAACATTCTCATTTTTGGTGGCCTATTTCTAGGATTTTTGTTCTTCCTAAGCGTGTATGGTCTTAAGTAAAGTCAGCGTGGTGACTGATCTGACTCTTCCGTTCAATTCGTTTCCGTTAACTAGCTCCAGATTTACGATGCTATTTTATCCCCGCCCGATGCCGTCAATTCCTAAGCTCTTGAAGCAGATGGTGACTTTAGTTGCCGTCGTGTTGCTCTGCAGTGGCTGCGGCAATGCCTATCTCGAATCCGTGGAGAATAATCCGTGGGAGGTGGTCACTTTGCCCGTAGAGTCTACTGTCTTAGACATTGGCTTTGTTGACGACCAGCATGGCTGGCTTGTTGGCAAGCAAACCACCCTGCTAGAGACCACCGACGGGGGGGTGACATGGGAGTCCCGAGATCTTGGCTTAGATGAAGACCAAGTCTACAACCTCAACTCCGTGAGCTTTAAAGGCACCGACGGCTGGATTGTGGGCGAGCCCAGCTTGCTAATGCATACCAAGGACGGTGGGCAGTCGTGGTTGAGGGTGCCCCTGAGCGACAACCTGCCCGGCACCACGAGTACGATCACCGCCCTAGGCCCTGACCAAGCTGAGATGACCACTGACGTCGGTGCCATTTATCGCACTGAGGATGGCGGCTATCACTGGAAGGCGATGGTGGCGCAGGCCGTTGGGGTCTACCGCAACATCTCTCGCTCCCCCAGCGGAGGATACGTCACCGTCTCTGCGCGGGGCAACTTCTATTCCACCTGGACGCCGGGACAGGCTGCTTGGGAACAGCACAATCGCCAGAGTTCTCGACGGCTGCAGAATATGGGGTTCGGGAAAGATGGCAAGCTTTGGCTACTGGCACGGGGCGGGCTGGTGCGCTTTAGCGAGCCTGGCAGTTTGGATGATTGGAGCGAGGCGATCGCCCCCGAGTTTTCTACCAGCTGGGGCTTATTGGACCTAGGGTACCGTACCCCTGACGAGATGTGGATTTCGGGCGGTAGCGGCAATCTGCTGCGTAGCACCGATGGCGGAAAAACCTGGCTCAAGGACCGTGCAGTTGAGAACGTCCCATCCAATCTCTACAAAATTGTTTTCCTCAATCCAGAGCAAGGGTTTGTTTTGGGCCAGGGCAAAACAATGCTTCGATACGCGGGAGAGACCGAAGCGGCTTAGCGGCCTTGTTGCGATCTCCGCACTCTCGTATCATATTCATTACGCGTGTTAACAATACCGACTGGGAGAAGATTATATGGCTGGCACCACTGGTGAACGTCCATTTTCAGACATCATTACGAGCATTCGCTATTGGGTAATCCACAGCATCACCATTCCGGCTCTGTTTATCGCAGGGTGGCTGTTTGTCAGCACCGGACTGGCTTACGATGCATTCGGCACCCCCCGGCCTGATGAATACTTTACGCAGCAGCGCCAGGAGCAGCTTCCCATCATCAGCGATCGCCTAGATGCGAAGCAGCAAATTGAGCAGTTTAATGAGGGTCGATAGCCCTATTCCCATTCATCGTACTTAGAAAGGTTTTAAGGAATTATGACAAGTCAAAGTCCAAACGAGCCCGTCGTTTACCCCATTTTTACGGTACGCTGGCTAGCTATCCACACCCTTGCCGTTCCCTCAGTTTTCTTTGTGGGCGCGATCGCCGCAATGCAGTTTATTCAGCGCTAGAACTTTAAGCACCATGGCATTAGATAGAAACCAAAACCCGAACAAGCAGCCAGTTGAGCTAAATCGCACATCGCTCTACCTCGGATTGCTGCTCGTCTTTGTGCTAGGAATCCTATTCTCTAGCTACTTCTTCAACTAACTGTATTAGCTTGCTTGCTTGTAACTATTTAGGAGACAAAACCGTGGCTCAAAGTGGCAGAATTCCCCTCTGGATCGTGGCAACTATTGCGGGGCTAGGTGCCCTTGCGGTCTTGGGTCTATTCTTTTATGGCGCCTATGCCGGTGTCGGCTCTGCAGGCTAACGCCAGCACTGACGATTATCCTGATTTTGAGCGTCCTGTCTGAATGATTCTTTGTGTAAGGCTTCCACTGCTGGAGGTCTTACGGCATTTTTGGGGACAACGCTACATGATGATGCGCATTCTCTCGGTCTGGACGCTGATGGCTGTATTGGCCGCTGCCCCTGCGACAGCGCAGCAGGTGTCAGATGACACGATGAACGAGTTCCAGCGTCAGGTGAATGGCCAGCTCGACGATGCTCAAGCGGTATTGGAGCAGGAAGGCTATGTCCAGGTCAGCCGGTATATTGGTGCGAGCGGTTTGGGGGAAACAGAGTCCCACGAGCAAGAGCTACAGCTTGAGGCCAACTACGACTACGTGATCACCGCCGTGTGCGATTCTGACTGCGCTGATTTGGACCTGGTGTTGTATGCCTCTGGAAATGAGGTAGCCCGAGATACGGAGTCAGACGCGTATCCGATTCTTTCGCTACGGCCCAACGCGATCGCCCACCAAATTGAGGTGATTATGTACGGCTGTGAGGCTGAGCCCTGCTACTACGGGTTCGGCGTGTTTCGCCAGTAGGCCCGGTGCCCCAATTGCCCCTGCTGGTCCGGTTCTATTGGCCGATTTTCCCCATCAGCTGGCTGACCTGGCTGGCCACAAACGGCAGCAGCGCTTCATTTTTACTATGGCCTTCCGTAAACGCCACCAGTAGAAAGGGCGGTATGTCCGGTAGTTCTATATAGGCCGCATCGTGGCGCACACGACTGGTGAATCCTGCCTTGGACCAGACCCGGGCCGTTTGCGGAAGCCCTGCCCCCAAGAACCCCGTCACCTGATTTTCAGGGTGCTGCGCCAACAGAACCGGGTCAAGGCTACGATACATCAAGTCCATCATGGCCTGCGATCGCTGTAGTGTGACCGCGACGCCGCCGACAATGCCGTGGAGCAGCCGTGCTGTGGCGTCTGTGGTGAGTCGGTTACGGTTCTCTAGGGTTGGCCCGAGAAAGGCTTTCTCCCGCCCATAGGGACCATCACACCAGGTTTTTTGATTGATGTTGACGGAGGTGAGTTCTTCCCATCCCAGAGACTGATAGTACCGGTTGACGAGGTTGCGCTGCCATTGCCAGGTCTCGAAGGGTCCCGCTGGTAGCTCTGGACCGCTGGTGGTGCCCGTGAGGCTATCGACCACCAGACCAGTAGCGTCGTTGCTAGAGTCGACAATCATATCGGCGATAGCTCGGTTCAGCTCCGGGGTTGGGGCAACCATGCCGTTCTCTAGCCAGGTTTGCACGGCGACAAGGTAAAACAGCTTGACGACGCTGGCGGGATAAATACACTCCACCCCCCGATAGGAGAAGCCTCGGACTGAGAGCGCCCAAAAATCATCGGGACTGAGGGCACCGCCGGTATTTACAGGAACCTGGTCATCGTAGACGATCCAGGTAAGGGCAATCTGGTTTCTCGCCAGCTTTGGAAATTTGGCCCAAATGTTATCGAGTAAGCGATCGCCTAGGGTCTGGAGCAGCTCATCACGATGAAAAAACGGCATATGGCATTTCCTTCAACATGGTCTAAACAGAAGCATTACGTCTGCCAAACGCCTCTGAATATCTATGTATCCCCAGCACTGGGGGAGCTAGCGACTCAGGCGGCAGTAGGGCGTCAACTGCGTATCTTATCACCCCTACCGGAGAACGCTGAGGCGTTAGTAACCGCTGAGACAGCGGCGGTCGAAGTGCTGCTGCAGGAAGACGATTACCCCGGCTGGATTGCCGGTGATGCCCTAGAGCAGCTTCAGCCGGCGGACCAGCCCTATCAGCCCCATAGCATCGATCGTACAGAAATCAGCGATCGCATACCCGATGTGATTGGCTTTGCCAAAGCCGCCATGGCCCAGCCTAATGTTTATCGCTGGGGCGGCAGCCTAGGACCGGACTACGATTGTTCTGGACTCGTGCAGGCGGCATTTGCTTCGGTGGGGGTGTGGCTCCCCCGAGACTCCTATCAGCAGGAGGCGTTTACCCAGCCGGTTGCTTTCGATGGCCTACAGCCGGGAGACTTAATCTTCTTTGGCACTGAGCGTACCACCCATGTGGCCCTCTCCCGGGGAAGCGATCGCTACATCCACAGCTCCGGCAAACAGCAGGGACGCAACGGTATCGGTATTGACGTCCTTTCAACGACGGTAGATGAGGTGAGCCGAATTTATTTTCAACAGCGACGGAGCGCAGGCCGCGTGATGCAAAACTACCAAGCTAAGGGGGTCCCGTTTCAATGCTGATACGACGCCTCAAGCCTGCCCTGCGCTGGATAATTTTGGGGGGCACTCTATTTTTCCTGGCTCAGGCGGTCAAAGCCCATTGGCGAGAGGTGGCAGCGCTGCGGCTAGACCCGTCGGGATGGCTGTTTCTAGGGATCGCCCTGGGACTAACCCTGCTGGCCCATATCTGGACGGGCTGGGTGTGGGGCTGGATTTTGCGGGCATTGGCCCAGCCTGTGGGTGGGTCTTGGAGCACCCTGGTGTACTTAAAGACGAACATTGCTAAATATCTACCGGGAAACGTCTGGCACTTTTATGGGCGCATTATGGCGGCTAAAGCCGCAGAAATCCCGGTGCCCGTGGCCGTGGTGAGCGTGGTGATGGAGGCGCTGCTGATGGCGATCGCAGCTCTGGTGGTGGCGCTGGCAGGGAGCCACTATGGGGCCCTGCAAATTGCCGGTTTGCTCGTCGGTTTAGCGGCGGTGCATCCCCGATTGCTCAACCCGGTTTTGGGGCAACTGGCCCGCTCGAAAGGCAAATCGCTAAAGCCGATGGCAGCCTTTGAGCAGGGTTCTGATAAGGCAACGCTGCCCATCACCCTCGACCGCTACCCATTGCGCCCTCTCTTGGGAGAGCTAGGCTTTCTGCTGCTGCGGGGCGCTGGATTTTTGGTGGCGGTGCGCGCCCTCACCCCAATAGGGGTAAGCGATGTCCCCCAACTGCTGAGTGGCTTTAGCTTAGCCTGGATGCTGGGACTGGTCGTACCGGGGGCACCGGGGGGGATTGGCGTCTTTGAGGCCACGGCCTTAGCTCTGCTAGAGCCAGTGCTGCCCGCTGCTGTGCTATTGGGGGCGATCGCTCTATATCGGCTAGTGAGTACCCTAGCAGAAGCCATCGGTGCCGTCGCCGCCAGTCTACTGCTGCGGAAGGTCGTCTAGCAGCTGTTTGGTTTGGCTCGCCCATTGTGGGTTGCCTTGGGCCTCAAACAGGGTTTGGGCGTAGGCCAAGAGCCGACGGGCGTCAGCATACTGCTGCCGCTGAACGAAGACAACGCCAGCACTATAGTATGCACTGGCATAGGTGGGGTTGGCCTGAGTGGCTTGACGGAAGGCATCTAGCGCTGGGGAAATCTGCTGCTGCTGGTACAGCGCTAGCCCTCTGCCGTAGTGAGCTTCAGCATAATCGGGGCGACGGGCGATCGCCTGATCAAAGGCCGCGATCGCTTGATCCTGCTGCTGCTGCTGCTGAAGGTAGATCTGTCCCTTGTGGTAGGACGGCTCGGCAGCATTGTCGCTCAGCTGGTGGGCCTGTTCAAGGGCTGTCAGCGCCGCGCCGAGACGGCCTTGGGCCTGATAGACCAACCCGAGGTTGTAATGGGCCAGCCCCAACATGCCATCTATGGCGATCGCCTGCTGCAGGTAGCCCTCAGCTTGCTCGAATTGGTTGCCCTCCAGCAGCGCTGCCCCCAGGTTGGCGTAAGCCATCGAAAAGTCAGGGTCGGCCTGAATCGCCCGATAGAAGGCGTTGGCGCTCTCCTGCAGCTGCCCCTGCTGCCGCAGCGCTAGTCCCAGGTTGTAGAATGCGGCGGCAGACTGGGGATCGGCCTGGATCGCCTGCCGAAAGGCCGCGATCGCCGCGTCAAGGTTACCCTGCTGAACAGCCTCCAGCCCCTGGTTGAGGAACAAGATTGCATCAGACGTTGGCGGGGCTGGCTGGGCTTGGGCCGGAGGTAGGCGTCCCACTCCCGGAGACAGCAAAATCCATAGCGCTGTTGGAGCTAGGGACAGATACGCCATGGTTACAATGGCGCGCCAAGTGTTGACCTGCATGGCATTGCGGGGTTTGGGATGAGGTGAGAATATTGCAGATGGCATAGGTGGCGATCGCAAGGGATACGATAAATACGGCGCTAGGGGTTACGGCTGGAGTATAGTGCTTATTTTACGAGGCGACCGCGTTTAGCCTGATCGCCTTGCGTCGGTACGTTCCCACAGGATGGATAGCTTAGACACAAGAGAATGGTTGCTGACCAATGGATTAGGGAGCTATGCCAACGGCACCATCAGCGATGCCCATACCCGCATCTATCATGGCTGGCTGGTCGCTGCCCGCCAACCACCGGTCCAGCGTCGGCTGCTGCTGGCCCGAATTGACGCCTCGTTGGACAATGGCCGACAGCGCTACGATTTGGGCACAAACTATTGGGAAGGTGGGAAGATTAGTCCAACAGGATATCGGCTCCTCCAGTCATTTCAGCGCTACCCCACCCCCACCTGGACCTGGGGCGGCAGGGATTGGAGCCTCACTAGGCGACTGCTGATGCCCTATGCGTGGCATCAGCAATGCGCGTCAGATGCAGTGGCCGGCAATAGCTGCACCATTGGACGCCAGCGGCTGCTGGTGCAGTATCGGTATCAAGGCGATACGACGGCAACCCTCAATTTACGACCCCTGATCGCCGATCGCAGCCTCCACTACCAGCAATCTGCCGCTGATGACCTACGGTTCTCCCAGATCGTGGGCGATCGCCAAGTCATGCTGCAGGCCATTCGCCCCCAGCAGGCAGGCACCACCTGGACGCTGCGCTGGACCGACGGGAGTTACTATCCCGAAGGGGTATGGTACTGGAACTATCATTACCCAGAAGAAACAAAGCGAGGGCTAGGCGATCGCGAAGATCTTTATAGTCCGGGCTACCTAGTTGTCTCTCTAGAGCCCGGTGCTGGCGTCACCTTAGAGGCGAGCCTAGATGATGGCAGTGCCCCGCTCCTGAGCGAACATAGCTTTGAAGATGCCCTAGATGCTGAAGCGAGTCGGTTACGCCGCTATTGGCAGCAGGTCCAGCCGCTGAGGCAATCAACTATCCCAAGCCAGCGGTCTGGTTTTCCCACAGCCGCGACCAAGGCTTTATCCGCAGCAGAGGCGAAGTTGGTAGATTCTTCAGGCTCCTCGAATGTCACAGCGCTACAGCGGCTGCTGCAGGCTGGAGACCAATTTGTGGTGTACCGCCAGTCGGTGGCAAGTCCGACGCTTTTGGCAGGCTATCCCTGGTTTGGTGACTGGGGCCGCGACGCCCTAATTGCCCTACCGGGCCTGACATTGACGACGGGACGGTTTGAACTCGCGAAGGGGATGCTGCAAACCTTTGCCC
>JBARYO010000772.1:0-1981 GCA_049647905.1 Elainellaceae cyanobacterium
CCCAACGTTGAAATAAGCTTTGTAGGAACAGGCTTTTCTGAATTGGATGATCCTGAACAGCTGGTCTACAGAGATTTTGAGCCGATCTTTCATCCTCGAATTAAGGTCATTCCCCGCTATAGCCATGACCAGTTACCAAACCTACTCAAGGGGCACCACATCAACGTATTTCCTACACTTTCAGAAGGCTTTGGTAAAGCATTGATTGAGGCGATGGCCTGTGGCCTAGCCCCGGTAACAACGGATGCGGATGGTCCGATGGAGATTGTTCATCCTGACCACGACGCCATCATCGTTCCCCGGAGAGACACAGCCGCAATTCAAACGGCTATCGAAAGACTGATTACAAATCGAGAGTTGCTTGAAGCCATGCGGCAAAATGCTTACGACACGGCCCAAAGATATAGCTGGCGAGCGATCGCAAAAAATAGGTTGGCCGCCTATCAAGACATAGCACAGCATCGATAGCAGCCGAAGTCAGGCACTCTTAGACAGACTGTTGTTGATTAAATTGGTCGTATGATTAGTCAGACTTACCGACATGGACATAATACGGCTAGCAACAAGCAGGCATGGTCTGCGATTTGGTGTTACATCATTGTCATCAGTCTGCCGCTAGCTGTCGGTCTTGGAACGCCGCTAGTCGTTGTTTTTCCAGCAGCGTCCCTTGCTCTAGGTCTTTTTTTGTACTATCGAGCGCCCCATTTATATATTGGCTACGTCTGGTGGATTACCTTTTCGTGCAGTCTTATCCGGAGGCTAATCGACTATCGCGCAGGTTACCTAACCTTTGGACCTTGGGGCTTGACCGGCAATTTAGTGGCATCGATCTCCCTAATAACGGTATTCAAGCACTTGCCTACCAGCCATAAAAAAGGTGTGCTACCCTTTGTCCTCCCCTTGTGTAGCATCGGCTACGCATTCTGCGTTGGGTTCAGTCAAAATTCTTTGAATGCTTTGGTCAATAGCACTCTAGCCTGGACATGTCCAGTCGCGTTTGGGTGCCATATCTTTATCCACTGGCGTGAGTACCCCAAAATAAAGAAAATTTTTCTCGATGCTTTTCTATGGGGCGTACTCGTTCTGGGGATTTATGGTGTCATACAGTATGTCTTTGCACCGCCCTGGGACGTTTTCTGGCTTGAGGGCACCGGAATTACGACGTTTGGCAGCCCAGAGCCTTTCGGCATTAGGGTCTCTAGTATGGTGGGTGCGCCCCAATCCTTTGCAACTGTCATGCTGGCTGGTCTGATTGTAGTTTTTTGCGAAGCAGCTAACCCAGTAAGCTACGTTGCTTCAGGGTTTGGGTATATCTCGTTTATATTGACCTTTGCGCGAGCCGTGTGGCTGAGCGCAGTCATCAGCATTCCTCTGTTCTTGCTCTCGCTTAAGCCAAGCTATCAAATTCGTATGATCGTTGTCGGCGTGATTTTACTGACGATTGTCACCACAACGCTCTTATCTTGGGAACCAGTCTACGAAAAGGTCTACGAACGATTTGAATCATTTTTTGATGTGTCAAATGATCAAAGCTTCAACGATCGCTCTGCTGGTTACGAAACCCTTTGGAACGCTGCCCTAGTTCAATTTATCGGTCAAGGTCTTGGGTTCTCAACCAAAAGCGTCAGCGGCGATATTGGTGCTAATGATGGCTCCATATTCCCTCTAATCTTTAACTTCGGCTGGCTGGGCCTGGGGTTTTACCTCGGTGGATTTTTCATCATGCTATCTAAGCTGATGCAGATTCCAGATGCCCGCTCTGATATTTTCATTGGTGCCTGCCGGATGGTAGTATTTTGCGTTTTGGTTCAAGCCGGTCTCAACTCTGTATTTGACAGCTCATCTGGAATGATTATGTGGAGCTTCTTGGCGATAGGACTAGCGGGGCACAAATACTATCTTCGGCAAAAGCAGCTCTTGACAGAGGAGCAGAGTGACGTCGATTGTTTAGTGATCTAAGTTTTGAAATTGAATCGAAAGC
>JBARYO010000773.1:0-5579 GCA_049647905.1 Elainellaceae cyanobacterium
CCGGTAACCTGCCGGAAGTCGAGGGCAAAGCAGTTGGGACTGCCGGTGGGGCAATCCAAGACGCGCGATCTCAGGGACTGAAATAGGCTAGCCGCATTGCCAAAAAACAGCATTCCCTGCAGGCGAGCTGAAGACATATGCCCTGAGCCTGGATGCTGCTGGGCTGCTTTAGCGATCGCCCCTGCCGTCTCGTTAGAAGACATGGTTTCTGGCGACACCACTGGTGCGCGGCTGCACTGATACAGAAATTGCACCACCGTCAAGCCAAGCCCCGTCAAGATGCCGGGTAAAAAGCCAAGCCAACCGGTCATAACCAGGGTTGACACCACGATGGCATAGTCTGCTGGCGCAAACTTGAACCAGCCCTGAACAAACCATTTCCACAGCAGGTCGATGCCCAAAAACAGCAGCAGACTGCCCAAAATTGGCTTAGGAAAATAGGCCAGAAACGCAGGCCCCAAAATTAGCACAACAATGCAGGGCAGCGTCTTGAATACCCCCGTCAGACGATTTGCTGCCCCCATTTTGTAGGCCAGCAGGGTGCTGGGCAGCGCCTGGTTTCCCGGCATCGTGCTCCCCAGTCCGGCCAGCACATTCGCTAGCCCCACCGCCTGCAGCTCCCGGTTAAGGTCTAGCTCCCGGTCGAGGGCCAGCTCTAACCCGCTGTTGGTCATCACCAGGGACAAAAAGCTGACGAAAACCAGCAGACCCAAGGTTCCGCCGTGCTGAGCGATCGCCCCCCAATGGACATGGGCTAGCGTTGCGCCAGTTAGGGGATGCCAGAGGTTGTCTTTAGGAAACGGCCCCAAGAGCCACCCCTGCTGGTGGGCGGCATCGACGGAAAGGCCGGTAGACGAGATGACGCCAAAAAAAACAGCCGTCGCCAGCAGCAGCAGCACCGGCAGCACCAAGTAATGCTGCACCCGCAGGCTGACGCCAAACAGCACCAGAGCAACCGCCAGCCCCGCCAGCCAATGGACGCAGGGGTCGAGCTGAAAAAACCAGCCCAGGTGCCCCAAGCTCAGCTCCTTCCCCGTCATCACTTTGAGCGCTCCTTGCACCAGCAGCCACCCCGTCCCCGCCATGAACCCACCCACCACCGGATAGGGAATCACCTGGACCGCCTCGCCCCACTTCAACGCGCCTAAGCCCCAGAGCACCAGCCCTGTCAAAATAGTGCCGAGGGCGATCGCCGCGACAACGGTGATCAAAACCTCCTGGGGATCGGCCCGGTCGCTCAAGGTTTCGGCGATGCCAGCGGCGAGCACGGCGATGACAGCGGTGGGGGCGGCCAGCGGCGTGGCGATGATGCCGGGGAGGGAGCTGGTGAGGGCCACCACAGCGCTGATGATGGCAGAACTAAAAATCGCGATGCCGACGCCGACATGGAGATGGGCGGACAGACTACCCGAGAAAATAATCGCGGCGTAGGATATGGCCCGAATGACACCGATAATGCCGGTTAGCATACCGGCGGCCAGACTAGGCACCAGCTTAGAGGGATGTAGCTCTTCCCCTAGCGAAAGCGATCGCAGCCAGGTGGTGGGCTGGGGTAGTCCATCGGGAGATATCATAGCGGGTCTGTGAGGGTCATGCTCAAAACGACAGGATCAAAATTACTGCTGGAAACCTAGCCTGGGTTGAGGTGCGCCCCTCAAAATGGTTTCGACATATAATAATCATCATTATTGTATGACCCGAAGCTGCTCTTCTCGACGAATCAGGCTATCGCATAGAATATTCACGATGTGGGTCTGCAGGGCTTGGGCCAGGTCAGGATCGCCCTGCTTCATGCGGCTGAAGGCATCTTGGGTAAGGCGATGGAGCTGACTCGGTTGGTCGGTGACCACCGATGTTGACAAGGGAACCTTGCCGAAAAACCGCATCTCTCCCAGCATGTTTCCGCTGAAGCAGGTCTGCAGACGTTTGGGGTAGCCTTCTGCCGTTTCTAGCAGTACGCTCACCTGCCCCGACTCAACAAAATACAGATCCGCCAAGGCTTCCCCAGGTCGGAAGATGTAATGACAGGGCGGGAGCGACTGCGGCTCTAGGTAGGGGACAAAGCGGTCGGCCTGCTCTGGGGTGAGGAATAGTTGGGTCAGCAGGGCCTGAATGCTAGAGGCCTTGAGTCCAGATGACAGATCTGATGCCGGGAGTGCCTCTGTCAGGAGCTGCTGCTCACACCACTCTAGGCCCCGGTCAATGTCTGGGAATACGCCGCAGCAGTCCAGCTCTCGGTCAAACCCCTCTCCCTGCTTTAGCTTCGCCTCAAACGTTTCGTGAAGATTAGTCAGCACAAGGGTAAAGGACTGCTTTTGGGCCAGCCGCAGAATCTTGTTGAAGGCGAGTACGGCTGATGCGTCTATTCCGGTCACCTGGCGAAAGTCCACAAGGACGTAGCGTAAGGGCGAAGGCTCATCTGCGGTTTCCTGGACGCGATCGCGCACTTTGCTCAGCAGGTAATTTGCGGTACCAAAAAACAAAAAGCCCTGTAGCTCCAAGACATACACCTGGTCTCCGCTGCTGGCGAGAATACGCTGCTGGTGGAGGGATCGGTCTAAATTGCTGTGGATGCTGGCCCCCGAGGCGGACTGCTTGGCGACATCGACCTGGCTGTACTGGTACATAAAGCTAATCACAACGAGGACAAACCCCACCGCAACACCCTGCAAAAAACCGACAGCGTCAATTACAACCACGGTGGCCCACACCGATAGGTAGTCCGGCAAAGAAAGTTGAAAGTAAGCGTCGTAGATCCACCGCAGCAGCAAAGATAAACCCAAATACAGCAAGAGGCAGCCCAAGATCGCTTTTGGCAAATAGGCTAAAAAGGCTGACCCCAACACCAAAACAGCGATCGCTGGCAGGGTAGCGAAAACTCCCGTTAGGCGATGGGGGGCACCCATGCTGTGGGCCAGTAGGGTGCTAGGCAACGCCTGGTTGCCCACCATGCCGCCCCCCAGGCCAGACAAAATGTTGCTCAGACCAATGGCCCGCATTTCCGGGCTCAAGTTGAGGTCTCGTCCCACCACCACTTCAATGCTGCTGTTGCTGAGCATCAGCGAGAGCAGCGAGATAAACGCCACGGTCAAAATACTGCCCCACTGATGGGCGATCGCCCCCCAATGGACTCCGGCAATAATGTTGGGGGTGAGGGGTTGCCACAGCCCGCTATTCGTTTTGGGAAATGGCCCGAGCAGCAGTCCACTGGCGCGGGCGGCATCCAGTGGCGTATGGGTGGCCCACAGCCCCAGGTAAAACAGGCCCGTGCAGCCCAGCAGGGTTATGGGCAAAATCCAGGACTGCTTAAACTGCCGGGTCGCGGTCAGCAGTATCAAGGCAAAGCCGAGGCCAGGAAGCCAGCACTGGGCTACCTCTGGCTGAAACAGCGCCAAAAGGGTCTCGATAGTGAGCGGGCGATCGGTGGTCACCTGCAGAAACCCCTTCACCAATAGCCAGCCTGTCCCCGCCATAAACCCGCCAATGACAGGGTAAGGCACGATGCTAATGCGCTCTCCCTGCTTGAAGATGCCGAGGCCCAACAGCAGCAGCCCCGTCAGCAGCGATGTCACGGCGATCGCCGTGAGGACCGTCGCCAGCAACTCCGCATCCGGGACATCACCCGATAGCTCTTGGGCAATGCCGCCGGCCATGATGGCCAAAATTGCGGTGGGTGCCGCTAGCGGGGTGGCAATGATGCCGGGTAAAGCACTGGTCAAAGCGACTACCGCAGCGGTGATGCCAGTGCTGAACAGCGCCATGCCCAATCCTGTGGGTAGAAGTGCTGCTAGCGGACCAGAAAAGATCAAGCTGGCGTAGGAAATAGCGCGAATGGTGCCGATTACGCCTGTGATTAGCCCTGCAGGCAGGCTTGAGAGTAGAGCGCTGGGCCGAATATCTGCCTGCAGCTGCTGCAATAAGACCGGCGGCGATGGCGGTGGAGCGGTGTTTGGGGTCATTGCGGCAGCGTCAACAGTAAGGCGGATCGCTTAGCATGGGGCTGAACGGCAACCCTAATTGCCAAGCCTTGGAAACTAGATCAAGCTCCAATCCCCACTAATCCATACCGCTGCCCCTCAAAATGTATTGTCGTCTACACTTTTACGGCAGATCTCTCCAGTATGGTTTTGCGGGAGACTATGAATAAAGCGCCATAGGTTGAGACGCCATGAATCAGCGGCATTTTCGCGAACTGCACCGCTTCGTTGCTCCCATTGTGATGCTTCCTCTCGTTGTGACGATCTTCACGGGGGTCAGCTATCGCCTCTCAAAGGACTGGTTTGGCTGGACCCGCGATCAGGCCCACTGGCTGATGGTGATCCATGAGGGGGAATATTTTGGCGAGACCCTCAAGTCGGTTTATGTGCTACTAAACGGCCTAGGGCTGGTGTGGATGCTGGTGACGGGTGGGGTGATGCTGTTTCAATCATTTCGGCAGTCGTGGCGCAGGAAGGCAAAGCGGCAACCTGAACTAGATGCTTAGCGCTCGACCAAATCGGCGAAATTGACCTGATGGGTTTGAACAACCTGCACCAGGGGTACTCCTCTTAGCTTCTTCTGATTCTTGCTTCTGACGTATTGATATAGCCCCTCCATCGCTGCAATAAACGAGTTGCTCCGGTGCCAAAAGGCCGGAAAATCCCCCTGCTTCTTTACCAAAATGGCCGGTACTGCCGATGGTGATACAGGTTCCACCGTTTGAGGCAGCGGCTTTTCTCCTTGCCAAAATGCCTTGAGACTCAGCTCTTCTGCCGGTACCGCTTTGGGTCTCGTGTAATAATGCTCAACTGCTTCAGGGGCCCGCTTGGTCCCGGCATCAGTGGATAGCGCCTGCCCTAGGGGCGTTTTGGCCAGCTCCGCTTTCAGCTCCTCCCGAGGTAGACCCCGCAGCTCAAACAGCAAAAACGGGTCTTGGTCAAGCTGGGCGGCAATGTAGTAGAAGACGCCAGCAATATGCTTGCAGGGGTTGCTAAAGTCGGGGCAAGAGCAGCTGGTTGTGAAGTCTTGGCGACTAGCGGGCAGCAGGTGCAGCCCTATGGTCGTGAAGCTGGCCTCAATGTTATCGGGGATCTCCCCCAGCAGCAGACGGGAGATGGTGCCTGCCTTGGATGCCATGAGCGCGATCGCTGCGGTCCATTTGGCGCGGCTGATGGGCTCAAACTCGACCGTAGTGATATACGTGGGCTCTTCGTATATCCCGAAGTATGAGTTGATGTTGCCCCTAATGTGGGCTTGAACAAACCCCTCGTCCATCTCAATATATTTAATGCGGCGATCGCTCGAATAGGACCGACCCCGACTCAGCCGCCCTGAATCAGTGAGATGTTCTATCGCTCCTATAAATTCTTGTCCCCACCAGGTGCGGCTTTGCGGCATGGATTTGTCCTAAGAGAATGTCAATAAAAGTTATGCCCATAGAGTGTTCGCTGTGCAGCCTTCAGTCCCCCGCCTCCGGCACCCCCTTTGCTTGGCGTAGCCTGTCCGCAGGGCGTAAGGGGACTGGGGGATCTCAACCCTGAATTCAGCTATCACAAGATTTTTTGCATCAGTTTTACCTAATCTAAAATAGCGCTCTTGTT
>JBARYO010000774.1:0-3944 GCA_049647905.1 Elainellaceae cyanobacterium
CCAGAAGGCTCGGTTGGCCTAGTCTGCCAAGGGGTGAGTTGTCAAGAACCTGCGCGATCGCCGGAGCAGCTGATTGAGCAGATGCGGCACGGCCAGCAGCGCCGGGGAGCCTAAGTGAACGCTAGAGGGCAACGCTGTCGCCGCTAGAGCCAGCGCTAGTCGGCATGGCCACAGATGGCGGCTCAATGGTGCTCGCCGCTACAGTACGGGGAAAAAATCGCCCCATGATGCCGTAGCTCGCGAGCCCAAAATACTCCCGCGCGATGAGGAATTTTGCCCGATTTTGGCTCAATACCTCTTGCGGTAGCGGGGTAGTGTAGGGTGTTGCCTCAAATCCAAGACTGCGGAACGTCAGCAGCGATCGCAGCATATGAGGACCATCGGTAACTAAGATGATGCGCTTCACACCTTGGGGTTGAAGAATACCGGCGGTGTACTGAGCATTTTCCTCTGTCGTGCTAGAGCAGGGTTCCCCATCGACAGCGCTGCTGGGCACTCCACGCTCGGCGATTTGCTCTATGAGGGGCGGGGCATCACCACGACCGCTAATAAACACACGAGGAGCATCGCCCTCATGCCAAAGCTCAGAGGCCGCGTCTGCTCGAGAGGCTTGCATCTCTGGTCCACGCCCTAGGACGACAATGGCATCGGCCCGAAACTGGTCGGCCTGGGATTGGGGGATGGGAAACGTCAGCGTTTTGAGCCCGACCGTCGTTGCTAGAGGTGAGGCAGCGCCGATATACAGGGCCAATGTGGCTAAGCTCAGACCGCTAATCCAGCGCTTGAAGGGCAGCTTTGTGACCCACGGGAGGATGGCCAGAGTCAGCAGCGTGACAATAATCCGCTTGTAGTGGGCAAAGAGGTCAAAGGTCTGCCATGAAAAATTGGCCCACAAGCCAGCAGTAGTTTCAGGGCAAGCAGTAGGGTCAATCATAATCAACACGCTAACGACAAAATTGTAGAGATTGACAGAGATTAATTGACGGAGATTAATTGACGGAGATCACTATATCTATATACGAGGATCTGAGTCCCCTACCGGTAACTCGCACAAGCTCCTACCTGGTTATAGCCTCCACAGGTCTGTGCTGTCGAAGTGCCTCGTCCATCCTGTGAGGCAGAGGGTGTCGTGGGGGTTGAACTTAAGCGCCCATTCCCAGTTAAGTACTGCAGTAAAGATGAGGTGCTACAGTACTGGGGCCGTTCTCTCGTTCTCTCTCGCTTGACTTATGAAGCGCCTCATCTCTCTTGTGGTTAGCCTGGGTATTCTGGCCTTAATCTACTGGAAGATCGATTTTGACGGCCTAATTCAGGTGTTCCGAAACTGTCATCTCACCTGGATGATCATCAGCCTCGCCATGGTGATTCCCATTACGGCGGCGACAGCCTGGCGGCTGCAGGTGCTCTCACCGCCCCAGGCCAAACTGACGGCGCTGGAAGCAAACCGATTGATTTTGGCCGCTAGCAGCCTCAACATGGTGCTGCCCTCAAAAATGGGGGATATTGCCAAAGCCTACTTTATGCGCGATCGCGGCGGCATTAGCGGCGCATTGGCGGTATCGCTGGTGGTATTTGAGAAAGCCTGCGATATGCTGTCGCTGCTGCTGTGGTGCGCATTTGGTCTCATTTTCTACGAGCCCAAGAATGAGCTGTTTCTGGTAATGACGGCGGTAATTTTTTCCGGGCTGACGTTGGGCTCGCTGGTGCTAGCCTCCCCCCGCATTGCGGCCATCGCCTTTCAGGGGTCACAGCGCATTGCTCCCAGCAACGCCCGCGCCAAACTAAAGGCTATGCACCAGTCCTGGGAAACCATGCACCATTACGCTTGGCGCGATCGCGATCGCCTAGTGACGGTGACGGGAATGTCTGTCGGCATTTGGCTGCTGCATCTGCTGCAAATTTGGTTTTTCATTTTGGCCCTCAATGCCTGGGTGCCGTTTGTCGTCAACCTGGCTCTGTCCCCGCTGGCCATTTTGGCGGGGCTGCTGCCGCTGACCTTTGCAGGGGTGGGGACGCGAGACGCGGCGCTAATTGCCTTTTATGCGCCTTTTTTCGACGCTCAGGTGGGCGCTGCTTTGGGTCTACTTTGCACCTCACGTTACTTACTCCCTGCGATCGCGGGTTTGCCATTTCTACAGCGTTACCTCAGCGCCATTGGCGGCAGGGCTCGGCTGGAAAAGTCTAGCTTGGATGAGACTGCTGGCAGTCGGTAGGGTAGTACTTTGGAGCAATTCACCCTGCCTGACAGCTCAAAACTCGCTAAGGTAAAGGGACATAAACTTGTAGGTAGGCAAGCCCATCCATGCGCGTAATCTTGATGACCGGAAAAGGCGGCGTTGGCAAAACGTCAGTCGCAGCTGCAACGGGGCTACGCTGCGCTGAGCTAGGCTACAAAACCCTGGTCCTCAGCACTGATCCAGCTCATTCCCTTGCCGATAGCTTCGACATGGAGATGGGTCACGATCCCACCCCAGTCCGCCCTAATCTCTGGGGCGCTGAGCTAGATGCTTTGATGGAGCTAGAAGGTAATTGGGGAGCCGTCAAGCGCTACATTACCCAGGTGCTGCAGGCGCGGGGGCTAGATGGTGTTGAGGCGGAAGAGCTGGCCATCTTGCCGGGAATGGACGAGATTTTCAGCCTAGTGCGGATGAAGCGTCACTATGACGAAGGCGAGTTCGAGGTTCTCATCATCGACTCGGCCCCAACGGGGACAGCCCTCCGGCTGCTCAGCCTGCCGGAGGTGGCTGGCTGGTACATGCGCCGCTTTTATAAGCCTCTGCAGGCTATGTCTGTGGCGCTGCGTCCCCTGGTCGAACCGCTGTTCCGCCCCATCGCTGGCTTTTCCCTGCCGAACAGGGAAGTCATGGATGCACCCTACGAGTTTTATGAGCAGCTGGAGCAGCTAGAGCGGGTACTAGTTGATAACACCAAAACGTCGGTGCGCCTGGTGACCAACCCGGAAAAAATGGTAATCAAAGAGTCCCTTCGTGCCCATGCCTACTTGAGTTTGTACAACGTGGCTACCGACCTGATTGTGGCTAACCGGATCATCCCCGACTCGGTCACGGACCCCTTCTTCAAGCAGTGGAAAGAAAATCAGCAGCAGTACCGCCGCGAAATCCACGACAACTTCCACCCGCTGCCGGTGAAAGAGGTGCCGCTCTTTACCCAGGAGATGTGTGGGCTAGAGGCGCTGGATCGATTGAAGGAGGTCCTATACGCTGATGAAGATCCCGCGCAGGTGTACTACAAAGAGACGACGCTGCGGGTGGTTGAAGACGGCGATAGCTTTAGCCTCGAAGTCTATCTACCTGGCATCCCCAAAGACAAAGTGGAGTTGAGTAAGACAGGGGACGAACTCAACATCCGCATTGGCAACCATCGCCGCAACCTGGTGCTGCCGCAGGCGTTGGCGGCTCGGCAACCCTCTGGCGCGAAGATGGAGGACGACTACCTCAAGATTAAGTTCTAATCTAAAATAAAAACCCCGACCCATGGGCCGGGGTTAAGCTCACCAAGTCCTGAACCTTAGACATTTTTATAATGGTCACCTGGCTACTCAAAACCTCTGCGTGATTTCATGTAATTATTGGCAGGAGCTGGATACTCCCCTGTACTGTTACGGAGTTGATGCTGAGCCGCCGTCCGGCAACTTATCAATGAAGGGATTATGCGGGGGCGCAAAGCTAAGCGCAACACCATTACTCAAACATCAATCCCATGCCAAAACGCGACCCTGCCATCTTAAAGTGTGTTACCGTCAGCCTTCCTTTTGGTATTGGCTCCGCTTCTTGGGAAGCCGATTCTACCGAACGTGACGCGGCCTGGGAGTTGTACATCGAGCTAGTCACCCGCGTTGCCGTACAAGTCCTCAACCCTGAAGAGGGCTCAGTGCGCGAAGCGATGAACTCGCTGTATAGCTTGTTTGGCTCAACCCGCGAAAT
>JBARYO010000775.1:0-5499 GCA_049647905.1 Elainellaceae cyanobacterium
GAATTGCTGATTTTCGAGGAGAACGCTATAGGGCGATAGGGTATCTATGATGAAGCGACACAACAAAGGCCACATTGCGTTTATCTCGATTGACGATGGGGCGTCTGCGAGCAAACCGCCCTATCTCGACCGGGATGGAGAGCGTCCATCGGACAACTGCAGTCGAATTGCCTGGGATCTAGCAGAGCAGGGGTGGTACGTTGACCTATTTGCTCATCAGTCCGAACCACCAGTTCAAGATGACCACCCACGTTACCGAAAGATTTTTCTGCCGATTTCCCTCGACGGCGATATTGACAATATCCTAGATGCGCTAGAAGCCGCTGCACAAGCATTTCTGCGCTACCAAGAAACTCAAGGTATTCTCTATCCCATTATTCATACCCACTGCTGGGCTTCTGCCTGGGTCGGCGCGCGCATCAAGCAACATCAGTTTGTCCGATTGGTACATACCGCCTGTGGGGCTTCCCTGTCGACGGCGGTCGAATCAGTGTCAGATCGCCATCCCGCTGCCATTGAGCGTCAATGTTTAGAGGCGGTTGATTGCCTGGTTGTGGCCGATCCGCCTACTAAGGTCGCCTTCGGTGAGAACGGACGGCATCAGGATAGCCCTGGAATGACTCCGCAGACTGCGATTCCTGGCATCATCAGCGCGAGTAAAATTCACCAGCTTTCACCTCATATGGCTTTGGCAGACCAGCTCGATGGCGTTTACCGTGAGCAGCTCGATTTGCTTTGCCATCAATTTTTCTTTGCATCACCTCTACCGATGTCATCCCAGCAAGCGGTGGTATAGGCAAGTCTGCACTTATGAACGCCACAACCCCCATCACGCAAGATTTGGTCTTGGTTGGCGGTGGCCATAGCCATGCGATCGCCCTAGAGCAGTTCGCGATGCACCCCATGCCGGGTGTGCGGTTGACTCTAATTACGGATGTGTCCCACACCCCCTATTCTGGCATGCTGCCGGGCTACGTCGCGGGGCTCTATGGGTTTGACGAATGTCATATCGATCTGTGGCCACTGGCTCAGCGCGCTGGGGCTAGACTGATTCTCGACCGGGCCACGGGGCTAGACTTACCTCACCGCCAGGTCCGGTGTGCCCAACACCCTCCGATTGCCTTTGACTATTTATCTATTGATATTGGCAGCAGGCCGTCCACCGCTGATATTGAGGGCGCTGAGCACCTGATTCCCGTGAAGCCGATCTCAAAATTTTTGGCACATTGGGATGCCCTAGTCGAGGAGCTGAGGCCGTCACGGGCGGCGCTGAACCCGTCGCTGCAGCTGGCAGTTGTTGGGGCCGGGGCGGGAGGGGTTGAGCTAGCCTTTGCGATTGAGGCTCGATTTCGGCGGCTGTATAGCCAGGAGTATTTGCCCAAGGCCAAACTCTCTCAAGGTACAGCTAGTAATTCGGCTCCAGCCATTGCTCCCAGCCTCGACATTCATCTGTTCCAGCGGGGAAACGAAATTTTGCCCCGCCGCTCCAGAATGATGCGTTGGTTGATTCGACAGCAACTGCAGCAGCGCCGCATTAGCCTACGGCTAGGCCAAGCCATAACTGCTGTCGAACGGGTTGATCCAGACTGCCTTGAGCAGACCGAGCATTCTTTACGGATTAAAACTGACCGCACGGCGCTCCCCTGCGATGCCGTGTTTTGGGTCACAGGAGCGTCCGCCGCACCTTGGATCGCTGACTCTGGCCTCAAAACTGATGCAGAAGGCTTCATCGCGGTCAACACTGCCCTGCAGTCGTCCCACCCCCGAGTGTTCGCAGCCGGGGATATTGCGACTATGCTGGAGCACCCTCGCCCTAAGGCTGGGGTGTTCGCTGTGCGCCAGGGCCAACCCCTCTACGAAAATCTGCGGCGATCGCTGCTGGGTCAGCCCCTCAAAGCGTTTGTCCCCCAGCAACAGTTTCTCATCCTCGTGGGCACTGGGGACGGACGGGCGATCGCCTCCCGTGGCCCTTTTGCCCTGGGGCCATCACCGCTGCTGTGGCGCTGGAAAGACCACATCGATCGGGCCTTCATGGCTCGATTTGCGCCGGGTGAGACCGCTGAGGCAATGGCATCTCAAGCGACCCAGATGTCCCAGTCTGCAGATCCACCAGATCTGATGCACTGCAGGGGCTGCGGGGCCAAGGTGGGTAGCGCCGCCCTCAGTACTGCCCTCAATCGCCTCCGTGCCGAGCAGCCAGAGACCGCTGCCCTGGGTAAAGAACGAGGGGTGGTGCTAGGCTTGGAGGCCGCCGAAGACGCCGCCGTGCTGCGGCCCCCTGCCGACCAGCTTTGGGTACAGACGGTGGATTACTTTCCGGCACTGGTGGAGGATCCCTTTCGACTAGGGCAAATCACGGCCCATCACTGCCTTAACGATCTGTGGGCCATGGGCGCATCCCCCCATAGCGTGCTGGCGATCGCCACTCTCCCCTACGCCACGCCAGCAAAGCATGAAGAACTGCTCTACCACCTGCTTTCAGGACTAACGCAGGTGCTTTCCCAAGAAGGGGCTGTGCTGCTAGGCGGCCACACGGTGGAAGGTGAGCAGATGGCATTGGGGTTGACCTGCAATGGTACAGTCCACCCCAACCATCTGCTGACAAAATCCGGCCTCGGTCCCGATCAATCTCTCATCCTCTCTAAGCCTTTGGGCACCGGGACTCTGTTCGCCGCAGCGCAGCAGCAGCGGGCTAAAGGACGCTGGCTGGAAGGGGCGATCGCGTCTATGGCCTGCAGCAACGCTGCCGCCGCCGCCTGTCTACGGGAGCATGGCGCAGCGGCCTGTACTGATATCACCGGGTTTGGGCTGTTGGGCCATCTGTTAGAGCTGGTGTCGGCCACCGCAAAGGCGTCGCCGGATCCCTCAGCCAATACCCCATTGGTAGGCATCACCCTCTCGCTGGCAGACTTGCCACTCCTAGATGGCGCAGCCGATACCCTGTCCCAAGGCATCGTCAGTTCTCTATCCCCTCAGAACCGGCAAGCAGAGGTCAAGATTCGAAACCGTCAGCAGGTTGCCCATCACCCGCTGTTTCCCATCCTGTTCGATCCGCAAACCGCTGGTGGTCTGCTCGCCGCCGTCCCTAAACATCGGGCAGAAGCTTGCGTAACGGCGCTGCAGCATTTGGGCTATGTCCACAGCGCCATTGTCGGCCAGGTCAATGCCATAGACCCCAGAGATCCTCAAGACCAGGCGGCAACTTCACCCGTTACGATTGAGGTGTAGCTTGATCTAAGCCACGTTCCCCCTTGCCATCGCTTACCCCTCTAAAACGCCTCCAGAGCCTTCCCAGAGCCCTATGCCCTGTTCCGTTGATAAATTTCTCCACCACCCTGGCCCCATCCTTGATGTGCGTAGTCCGGGGGAATATGACCAAGGCCACCTGCCCGGTGCGCGATCGCTGCCCCTGTTTAGTAATGATGAGAGAGCGCAGGTGGGTACCTGCTATAAGCAGTGGGGGCGAGAGGCTGCCGTTGAGCTGGGCCTAGAGCTAGTGGGGCCAAATCTGGTGACCCTGGTGCGGCAGGTCAAAGCCTGGTCCACTGATGCCGACTCCAATGGGGTTGTGCGGGTGCACTGCTGGCGGGGGGGAATGCGTAGCAGCAGCGTGGCGTGGCTATTGGAGACAGCAGGACTGTCTCCAGTGGTGCTAGAGGGCGGCTACAAGGCTTTTCGCCGCTGGGTGTGCGCTACCCTCAGTGAGAAAAAGCCAATTGTTAGCCTTGGTGGCATGACCGGCACGGGAAAAACCCAAGTGCTTACTGCCTTAGCGGCCCAGGGGGAGCAGGTGCTGGACTTAGAAGGACTGGCCCACCATCGCGGCAGTAGCTACGGTAGTTTAGGGCTTCCTCCCCAACCCTCCAACGAGCAGTTTGAAAACAGAATAGCCATGGTCTGGCACCAATTCACTCCCCATCGCCCCATCTGGATCGAGGCAGAAAGTCGCCGCATCGGCTCCTGTCGCGTCCCCGACGAATTATTTCAGCCCATGCTGGAGGCGTCGGTGCTGCAAATAACGCGATCGCCCGAGGAGCGGATTGCGCTGTTGGCAGACGAGTATGGCGAGGCCGACCCCGCTGAGCTAATCGCCGCCACAGAGCGCATCCGCAAGCGTCTGGGGGGGCTGCGGACTCAGCAGGCCATCGACGCTATCCAGCAGGGTGACCTATCCACAGCGATCGCCCTTGTCCTGTGGTACTACGACAAAACCTACCGCTACGATTTAGAACAGCGCCAGGTTCCAATCCGCGAGATCGATGTCACTGGGCTAGACGCTGAGCAGGCCGCTACATGGTTGCGTCAAACAGTCGGTGACACAGCCTATGAGGCCGTCCCAATTTCTGATAGGGTAAGCAAAGCAGGATAATACATTTGGGCAGCGCGAGCACGCCCGGACACCGCTCACGGAAGGAGCCATACTAACAATGCTGACGATTCTGTTTCAGGTCGCTCTGGCCGCACTAATTTTGCTTTCTTTTGCCATGGTCATTGGGGTTCCAGTGGGGTATGCGACACCTCAAAACTGGGATCAGTCCAAGCGCTTGATACTGCTTGGCTCCTTGGTCTGGGTTGCCTTGGTACTGGTGGTCGGTAGCCTAAATTACCTAGTGGTTTAGGATTGACTCTACGTCCCACTGTGCCGTAGGGCGGCGCATTGCCCCTACTGAACAATGAGCGAAAATTGGCGCTAACTGCGATAGCGGCTAAGATCTCAATGTCAAGCTTGGTTTGCTAAATTGGGTAGGCCAGGAAAGTTTTAGATGGGCAAGGGCGGTAATCAGGGACTATGGCTGTATTTGAAGGGACGTTTGCGCAAACTGGCTCAATGCGGTTTGCCATTGTTGTGGGTCGATTTAACGACCTAGTGACAGAAAAACTGTTGGCAGCCTGTCAGGACTGCCTCAAGCGCCATGGGATTGACCCTGATCCACAAGGGACACAGGTTGACTATGCCTGGGTGCCTGGCAGCTTCGAAATCCCCCTGCTGGCCCGTCGGCTTGCGTTGAGCTATCGCTACGACGCCATCATCTGTCTGGGTGCTGTTATCCGTGGGCATACGCCCCATTTTGACTACGTCGCTGCCGAAGTGTCGAAGGGAATCTCTGCGGCCAGTGTGCAGACGGGAGTACCGGTGATCTTTGGCGTTCTGACAACAGATACTATGCAACAGGCCCTAGAGCGGGCAGGCATCAAAGGTAACTTGGGCTGGAGCTATGCTATGTCTGCAATCGAGATGGCGAGCTTGATGCATCAGGTCAATGGCGCAATGCCAAACGCAACTGGCCGCGATCGCCTGCCGGCAGCTGCGACGCCTGCGCTCCGCACTGCAGCGGCGTACGAGGCTGAACAGCGGGATTAAGGGGACATGGCAAGTTTTTGAGCTACTCGATTCCCTGGTCAAGGATGGTTGACACCGTGTCAGAACTTGGGCATCATTAGTAGACAGGTTGGTTTTGCGGGTATAGCTCAGTGGTAGAGCGTCACCTTGCCAAGGTG
>JBARYO010000776.1:0-1513 GCA_049647905.1 Elainellaceae cyanobacterium
CCACCGTAGGGGATGGCCAAAGTCGAGCATGTCATCGTCAAATCGGTCGTAGCATACGGAGTTGGTGATCACCAGACGGTCCACCAACTCCGTATGCTCAATGGCCAAAATCAACGCCACCGCCCCGCCCGTGTCGTGCCCCACAATATTCGCCTGCGCCACCCCAAGCTGCGACAGAAACGCCACAATCATACGGGCTTGATCTTGAAATGAGCGGTCAAAGCGATCGCGGCGATCGGACCATCCGTGGCCAAGAAAGTCCGGAGCAATCACGCGGTAGTCAGCCTGGATTAGGGGCGGAATGATGGCATGGTACAGGTAGCCCCAGGTGGGGATGCCGTGCATCAGTAGAATGGTGCCCTGCTGCGCCTCCCCGCTGTCGATGTAGCGAATTGTGACTGGAATGTGGGCTGCTGTACCTGCGGGGAGAGTTATCTCCTGCTGGGCGGCCTTGAAGTCCTGCCATGTTTTCCAGCCCTTTGAATCTGATGTGGAGTTCACGCTTTATCTAGGAAATAGTTTGATGAAGTTGTGGGGCTTTGCGCACAGCAACAGTATGACCTATAGGCCATCCATACCCCCGTGGGATTTTCATGGGATTTTTCTATCAAATCTACAGACATGGACTCTGCAGAGACGTCACTGCAGACGACTCTAGCGATCGCGGTTTGGATGCATTTTCGTCCCGAGCGCTACGATTCTGTCTTGACTTGCCCCTATTGATCAGCACATACGCCGCCGGGACAAAGTACAGCGCCAGCAGCGAGGCTCCGGCAATGCCCCCGGTAATTGCAATCACCAACGGTCGCCAAAAGGGGTCACCATCAATAAGCAGCGGCGCAAACCCGACCATTGTGGTTACCGTGGTGGTGAGAACGTGGCGAGTGGATTTGAGCAGCACTCGCTGCACGGCTCTGGGGTCTCCCTGGCTGGCTTCGGGGTCAGCGTTGAACGCCGTCAGCACCACAATCGAATCGTTAATAGCGATGCCCACCAGCCCCATACTGCCGATAATCGCCATAAAGCCCAGCAGGGAGCCAAACACTTTCAGCGAGAGCATGGCCATGCCCACGGACCCCACGGCCACCACGCCAATAATGCCCGCCTGCCGAAACGACCCCAGAGACAGCACCAGCGCCGTAACCATCACCAGCACCAGGATGGGGATGAACAGCAGCAGGTTGCCAATGGCGTTGCCCTGCTCTTCAGCCTCACCGCCAAACTCATAGCGGTATCCCGGCGGCAGCTGAAACGCTTCGGCGTCCAGCCGCTCCTGAAATGCGGTTAGCACTGTGCTGGGCAGCACCCCAGCGGTAATAAACGCCTGCACCGTGTTGACCCGCTGTTCATCGCGGCGGGCAATGCTGGCGATTTGGGGCGTCAGCTCAAACTCCCCCAGGGCAGTCGTTGGGCGAAATTTTCGCTGGGCTTGGGCCTGGGCCTGGTCAGGCTGTAAATCGAGGGAGGCCAGTTCATCTAAGCTAGCCCGATCGGCATTGGCAAGGCGCACCCG
>JBARYO010000777.1:0-2656 GCA_049647905.1 Elainellaceae cyanobacterium
AGAGCGCATCCGCCCCATCATCAGGCGTGAGCCCATAATGCAGATCAGAGCCAATCCCAAAATAGGGACAGCGGAAAATTCTCGCGAGGTCGATTTTGGCGGCGCTTGAATTGGATGCAATGGGGTAGTTGGAGCGTAGATCTGCTTCGGCTCAATGACAGATATTGGATTTTCTTGGTGAAATGACAAGGTGACGACGCTAGGGTGTATCAGAAGCGCAATTCCTCCCCAGCAAAGCACCATGGTACAGAGCCAACCACCGGTCCACAGCACGAGCAGCTGAGACGCTGACAGGCGGTGAACAATCCGTTGATGATTGGCCGGGGGCAAAGATTTGCGGAACATGACGATTCCAGGTTAGGGGCAGTGCTTACCGACAGCGCCGCAACGTAGACGCACCGCGTCGTCAGGTCAGCCCTATCCCTATTATGCAGATTGGCCTATGAATGGCGCTCACCCGCAAGGGTAATTAAGCGATGCACTAGGTCTGGGAAGGAAACGCCTGTTTTGTCCCAGAGGGTGGGATACATGCTAGTGACGGTAAAACCTGGGAGGGTATTGATTTCATTGATAAGCACTTCGCCTGTAGCCTCAACGTAGAAAAAATCGACTCGGGATAGCCCCGCGCAGTCTAGGGCTTGAAAGGCTTGAATAGCCCGCTCTTGTACCAGCGCCGTAACCGCCTCTGGCAGGGGAGCGGGGATTAAGAGGTCGGCTTTGCCCTCAGTATATTTTGTCTCGTAGTCATAAAAGTCGCTATCGAAGGTAATTTCCCCCACTACCGACGCTTCGGGTGTATCGTTGCCTAGCACGGCACATTCTACCTCCCGCGCCGTCACCCCCGCCTCTACAATCAGCCGCCGGTCATAGCTGGCGGCGCTGTCGAGGGCCGCTTCTAGCTCATCCCGCGATCGCACCTTAAATACCCCCACCGATGACCCCAAGTTGGCGGGCTTGACGAAGCAGGGATAGGCTAATGCGGCCTCAATGCGATCGCACACCTTGGGAAACACACAGGGGTCAGACCAGACCTCTTCTCGGGTGACGCCAAGGTAGGCCACCTGAGGCAGTCCTGCCTGGGCAAAGGCGCTTTTCATGGCCAGCTTATCCATCCCCACGGATGAGGCCATAATGCCTGGGCCGACGTAGGGAACGTCCATCAGTTGCAGCAGTCCCTGGATGCTGCCGTCTTCGCCATTGGGACCATGGAGCACTGGAAACCAGACCTCTACGGCGGCAGCGTCATCGGGAAACACCCAACGACTGCCTTCGTTGAAGGATTGGGGTGGTTCTCCTGAGGTTAAAACGGTGTGGGCAACGTCCGGTCCTTGCCAAACGCCATTTTTCTGGATGTAGAACGGAATGACGGTGTAGCGACTGGGATTGCGACCCTCCGCTAGCGCTTGGGCGATCGCTTGAGCCGAGCGAATTGCCACCTCATGCTCCCCCGACTGACCGCCAAACAGCAGTCCAACGCGCTTTTGTCCCATGGTTTATCTTCGCCCCCGCAGCGCCTACTTAGAACGCCTACTCAATGTATGCCGCTACTTTATCACTTGCAACAAAGCCTTTAAACAGGGCCATTTAGCCACCACAATCAGCCGCACTCCGCCCAAAGTCGATGCCGCCTATGAGCGATCGCACAATGACGCAGCGCGCAGCAGTAGAGTTTCGTGGCGTGACGGTGAGATAAAGGGGCAGGTCATCAGCGGCAATTCCTCGATCGAGGTCAAGGCCACCGTTGGCGCTAAACCAGATCTCGGGGACCGGATCTCCGGCCTGATTTTCAGCGGTGAAGACGAAAATATCGGCACCGACATCGCCTTGGGTTAACAAAACCGCCCCAGCCGCTCCGTCCCCAGGGTAGTCCAAGGTGTTGTTGTCGGTATCAAAGACAATGCTGCGATCGCTGCGCAGCCGTCGCGCTTCAGACTGGGTTTGCCGGAGGGCTTGTAGTATTTGGGTGCGGGCGCGATTGGCCTTCTGGCGGTTGGCCAAAGCGCCCCAACCTGGCGCGGCGATCGCAGCAAGGACGGCGATAATCACGACCACAATCAGCAGTTCAAACAGAGTGAACCCCGACTCTGGGTTTGGGTCCGGCTTCACGACAGTTAGTCTCCTGGGAACGTGGTGCAACATTGCTGATTAGTCCTGCCCATTGATGATCTTGAACAACGTACGTAGCGGGAATCGCTGGATTAACCCGGAAGCTTATCGAGGGTACCGCGAATAAAGACGCGCGACTCAATCGGCGGCAAGAACGTGTCGTCGCGCTGTAAGCCCGAGCGACCCACAGCGTTACCGCGCAGGTAGAGCACGACGTCTTGATTGCCTGCTGTTGCCGTGGCCACCTCAGAGTTGCTGACGCAGGCATAAAAGCTGCGGGGCACATCGGCAACGTCGGGGGTGAGCTGGTAAAAGTCGGCTGGCGTCGGACAAGACGGCTCATCGTCGGCCCCCAAGCTGCCTGTACCGCTATCAACGTAGTCCACCAGCAGCGCCGGATCGGAGAACTCTGGTGTGTCGTCGCCAGTTGGCCAAGCTTTAAACTCGGCAGCGGCACTACTAACGGGACTGACGTAGCCGGTGCCTTCAGCATCAGTAATCGACTTTTCTGAGCGAAAGATGCCAGCTTGTCCTTTTAAGTCATCTAGGG
>JBARYO010000778.1:0-2068 GCA_049647905.1 Elainellaceae cyanobacterium
GAGCAAAATCATGCTCGTCCACAGGCTGTACTCCCGCGTTTCCTGGGCGTAGAGCACATGCAGCGGCGACAGGGTCACCAGCGCCAGCGCCAGGGCACTCACCCCAGGCGATCGCCATAGCTCCCAGCAAAGCCAGTAGGTAGCGGGCAGCGCCCACAGCCCCCAAAAGACGCTCACCCCCCGCAGTACGCCGACAAAGCCTAGGGCTGGGTGACCCAACGCCAGGGCTCCCCAGGCCATGAGGTAATAGAGCGGCGGGTGCTCGGGGTGCTGAGCCAAAGCCCAAAGGGTGTCGGGAAGGGCGGCAGCGGTGCCCTGAAACGGCGTCAGCTCACTGACGGTAGTGGGCTGAGTAAGCAGGGGCGCTACGGTTTCCTTGGTGTAGCCCGCCAACCGTAGCGCCGTGTGGACCTCATCCACCCAGTAAACATTGTCTGTTAGACCCACAACCCTCAGCATCAAGCCCACGAAGATTGCCCCGGCAACGAGGCCAATAGTCCCGATGGGGAAGGTCCGCTTGTGCATTGCCAATACCTTGAGCGCGATGGCCCTATTATCCGGCGCGATCGCGCTCAAATACGCTCTGGCCCCGCAGTAAATCTAAAAAGACAAAGGTAGTGGGCGGCTGTAGAGAGTTGGCCACAATGGCGGCCCCCACCACCCGCTCTAGGGGAACGGGGAGCGATCGCACCTGCACCGTGGGGGGGATGGGAAGCGCCGTCAGCCGGGGCAAGATGGCGGCCCCCAGCCCCTGAGCCACCATGCTGACGATGGTGGAGTCCTCTTTAATTTCGTACGCGATGTTCAGGACTTGGTCCCACTGCGCCCAGTGCTTGCGCACCGCCGAGGTACATTCGGCGTAGTTATACAAAATGAACTCATAGTGCGATAGGTACTCCCAGCTCAGCTGCTCCGGGAGAGACACTTGGCTAGGCAGCAGCACCACATATTCATCCCGCTCTACCTCCCAGGTCTCAAATTCCTCCGAGCGGGGAAGCGGCACCATGCCGATGTCGGCAGCGCCCTCCCGCAGCACCCGCTCCACCCCCAGCGGATCAAGCTCATCCAGGGAGATTTCCACACCGGGGAACCGCTGACGAAACTGGGCAATGACCGGCGGCAGAACGTGGGTAGCGGCGCTGCGAAATGAGGCAATGCGCAGATGTCCGCCGTTAAGGCCTTTGTGCAGGTTTACCTCAGCCTCAATTAGCTCTTGCCCCTGCAGGATTTGGTGGGCGTGGCTCATAATCCGCTCCCCCACGGGGGTTAGCCGCGCGCCAAAGCGCCCCCGCACCAGCAGCGTCACCCCGAGTTCGTCTTCAAGGGCGGCGATCGCCCGACTTGCAGCAGACTGAGATAAATCGAGATGAACTGCGGCGTTGGAGAAGCTGCCGTGCTCGACAATCGCCGCTAGAACTTGAAAATGTGAAATGTTCATTACGTTTATCTATGCGCAGACCGCATAGATATGAGTCGCGAACTGTTTTGATCTCGTTAGGATCTGCTTGTTAGCGTGTTGATAAGCGAACTTAAAGCAAGGCTAGCGCTTTAGCTTGTGAGCCACCCACCTCGGGCCTAGTGCGTTTTGCCGCAGGTCTCTCCCTGCTGCCCTAATTTAACCTCCAACTTTTGAGTTGGCACCACCGGCAACCGACAGACTTCAAGGTTGAAGTCTGCGCGGATTCGTATATCTCGATTTCGAATAGATCTCACATCGAAGGTCTTGATCGGAGCCTGTGCCCGTCCGTTCCCCGCCCGCAAGCCCTGCGTTGACCAATCACTAGTTTTCGCTTGCGCCGTTAGCAACTACCTGAAATCCCTATGTTTGAACTCATCTCCTATCAGAAGTTTCGCGACACGCCTGGCGTCAAATTCTTTGATATCACCATCAACACCTCCAACGCCCGCGATCTGGTGTCTCACGACGGTCCAGCCGTTAGCCCCAACAACGACGCCCGCAACAACTGGCAGTTCTACCTCCACCCCCGGCAGGAGGACAACCTGCTGGCGCTAAGCGGGGGCCGGACGTTTTGTCTGGTGACTCTGTCCTGGCGCGTGCCGTTTCACG
>JBARYO010000779.1:0-3953 GCA_049647905.1 Elainellaceae cyanobacterium
ATTATCGCCCCTAGCCTGGACGAGGTACAGCCTAGGGGCTGTCCTCTAGAGCCGGATGAGGCTTATCGCTTTATCAAATCGGTGACCTGGCAGCTCCAGGACAGCGGCTTCGGCGTAATCTTGCCCCCCAGTTTGTCGAACCCTGACGGATGGGCGAGCCGACTGGGGTTAGCGGTTCGCGCCCAAACTCCTCGCCGCAAGAAGAATCAGTCCCTCAGCCTGCAGAGCTTGCTAAACTTCCGTTGGGAGCTGACCATCGGCAGTCACCGCATCTCGAAAGAAGACTTTGACCGGCTGATCGCCCAAAAGTCACCCCTAGTGGAAATAGACGGGGAATGGGTAGAGCTACGCCCCCAGGACATCAAAGCCGCGCAGGAGTTTTTCGGTACCCGCAAGGATCAGGTCGCGCTGTCGCTGGAAGATGCCCTGCGCATCAGCTCGGGAGACAGCAAAACTGTCGAGAAGCTGCCGGTAGTAGATTTCGAGGCGTCGGGGGCGTTAAACACCCTGCTGGAGACCCTAACGACGGGGGATGAAGCGATTGAAACTATTCCGACGCCAGAGGGCTTTCGCGGCACCCTACGCCCCTATCAGCAGCGTGGGGTATCCTGGCTGTCTTTCCTAGGGCGTTGGGGGCTAGGCGCTTGTCTGGCGGACGACATGGGACTGGGAAAAACGATTCAGCTGATTGCTCTGCTGCTGCACCTGCAGGAAAACGATGCCCTAGATGCCCCCACCTTGCTGGTGTGCCCTACCTCGGTGATCGGCAACTGGGAGCGGGAAGTACGGCGGTTTGGCCCCAGTTTGAAGGTGATGGTGCACCATGGCGATCGCGCTCAAGGGAAGGCGTTCGTCAAAGCGGCCAATGCCGTAGACATCGTGATTACCAGCTATACCCTGGCCTACCGAGACCAAAAGAGTCTGGAAAAAGTGTCCTGGCAAGGGCTGGTGCTAGATGAGGCGCAAAACATTAAAAACCCAGAGGCGCGGCAGTCCCAGGCCGTGCGGCAGCTCGAGTCGCAGTTCCGCATTGCCCTCACCGGCACGCCCCTGGAAAACCGCCTATCTGAGCTGTGGTCCATCATCGATTTCCTCAACCCTGGCTACCTGGGGCCGCGCAACTTTTTTCAGCGGCGGTTTGCGGTACCCATTGAGCGCTACGGCGACAGCGCCTCCCTCCATGCGTTGCGATCGCTGGTGCAGCCCTTTATCCTCCGCCGCCTGAAGACGGACCGCACCATCATCCAAGATCTGCCGGATAAGCAGGAGATGACGGTGTTCTGCGGCCTTTCCGATACCCAGGCCGACCTGTATCAGTCCTTAGTGGATCAGTCGATGCGAGAGATTGAAGCGGCAGAGGGAATCCAGCGTCACGGACAGATTTTGGCGCTGTTGACGAAGCTGAAGCAGGTGTGCGACCACCCGGCGTTGCTGAAGACTGAGGAGGATGGCAATGGGAAATCCAGCGGCTCCAAGGCTAGCCGGGCAACGGCTAAAGCCGACAGCCCCCTCGCGGTTAGCTCGGCGGAGTTCCCCACCCTATCCGGTAAGCTACAGCGGCTAGAGGCGATGCTGGAAGAGGTGCTGGCCGAGGGCGATCGCGCACTGCTGTTCACCCAGTTTGCCCAGTGGGGCAAGCTGCTGAAATCCTTCCTAGAGCATCGCTTTGGCCAAGAGGTGCTATTTCTCTATGGCAGCACGTCCCGTCAGGCGAGGGAGGTGATGGTAGACCGCTTCCAAAACGATCCCCAAGGGCCTCGGCTGTTTATCCTGTCGCTCAAGGCCGGCGGCACGGGTCTCAATCTAACGCGGGCGAACCATGTGTTCCATGTCGATCGCTGGTGGAACCCAGCGGTAGAGAATCAAGCCACCGACCGCGCCTTCCGTATCGGGCAAACCCAAAATGTGCAGGTGCATAAGTTTGTCTGTTCAGGCACGCTAGAAGAGCGTATCCACGAAATTAGTGAGAGTAAGAAAGCCCTGTCGGAGCAGGTTGTGGGGACAGGGGAGACCTGGTTGGGCGAGTTTGATACCCAGCAGCTGCGCAACTTGCTGCTCCTGGATCGCAGTGCGATTGTGGATCAAGAGCCAGCGCTACCATAGTTTGATCATTGTTTGAAGACCAATGAAGCAGATTTTCAAGACATAGCGGCCCCATTGCCGGAGTGTGGGCGATGGTAGCGCGGCGTCAGCAGCACCCCCAAATTCATACCCTAAGCAACTGAAAATTGCTGTAGGTATAATTTCTATGGGGCGATGCAATGTGCGAGCCGCTACATCTTAGAAAAAGCATTTGCTGGGTGACATGAAAAAGGGGTCTAGAGGCGTGAATAATTTTCCTATTTCAACTGTGCTGACGGGCCGATCCCAATCTAAATCCTGGCTCCATGGGGAAGAGGTGCAGCGCCTAAATCTACCGGCAACCCTTACGGAAGACCTCAATGCCTTAGCCCTTTCCTTCAAAACGTCTGTAGATGTCATTCTTTTGGCTACTTTTCAAGTCTTGCTTCATCGGCTATCCTCTTTAGATAGGTTCTGCACGGCGTCTACGCTCCCATTCCAAGCATTGCAGGCTCAAGGGAGCGTTGAGGAATCAGACAGCTTGGCTAAGCGGGATGGCGCACCAGATTGCTTCTTTTTCCAGTCCGCTGACTTTTCTGATGGCCCCACCTTTGAGGATTTTTTATCTCGTCAGACTAGCTTCAACGATCACGCTGGAGCGCTGCCAAGATTAGACGGCGAGGCCAACAATTTCGATCGCTTTTCGGTAGCGTTTATTGACCGAAACGCCAATGCTAATACAGCCCCTATAGAACAGTTCGATTGGGTTTTAGTCGTCTCAGAACCCTCGGACACAACTACAGTTTCCGCAATCTATAATAAAGCGCTGTTTGAGCCATCCATAATGATGCAATGGATGGAGCATTTTCAAACGCTGCTGGCAGGCGCTATCCAAAATCCTCGGCAGCTGGTCTCTCGCCTACCTTTGCTGTCGGAGACTGAAAAATATCAGCTTGTTGTTGGGTGGAATGAGCCCCAAAGCGTTCGACCCAAGTCTAAATTCCAAGCCATTCACGCTTGGTTCGAGCATCAGGCTTCTCAAACCCCAGACGCCACGGCACTAACGTTTAAAGGCGAGTCGTTGACCTCTGGTCAGCTCAATGGTCGAGCAAATCAGCTGGCGCACTATTTGCGCTCCCGTGGGGTTTGCCCCAATACCCTCGTGGGAATTTGCGTTGCGCGATCGCTGGACATGGTGGTGGGCATTCTCGGCATTCTCAAGGCGGGGGGGGCTTATGTTCCCTTGGACCCGTCCTATCCCAAAGCGCGTTTGGCGTTCATGCTAGCGGATGCTCAAGCGTCAATTTTGGTCACCCAGCAAAGCGTCCTGCCGCAGCTTCCAGAGACGTCACTTGATTTGATTTGCCTCGACGACGCCTGGGAAGATATTGCAAGAGAAAGCCACGATAATCTTGACTGGCAATTCACGCCAGAAAACCTGGCCTACGTGATTTACACCTCGGGCTCCACAGGCAACCCAAAAGGCGTCTTGGTCTCCCACCAGAACTTGATTCATTCCACGGCGGCTCGACTCGACTACTATTCCGAACCCATCACGCGCTATCTCCTGCTGTCCTCCTTCGCGTTCGACAGCTCCGTTGCCGGCATTTTTTGGACGCTTTGCACCGGCGGAACGCTAGTCATACCGGCCCAAGCGGTTCAAAAAGATCCGCAGCAGCTGACGCGGCTCATCCAGCAAGAGCAGATTTCCCATCTCCTCTGTTTGCCGTCTCTCTACAGGCTGTGCTTAGACGGCCTCACGCCTGGAGCTAATCCACTAGCATCGCTCCGGGCTGTGATCGTGGCTGGTGAAGCCTGCCCTACCCCCCTCATTTCCCAGCACCACAGTCATCTCAAAAATACCGCGCTCTACAACGAATACGGTCCTACTG
>JBARYO010000780.1:0-4741 GCA_049647905.1 Elainellaceae cyanobacterium
GACTAGCTCCTACCCCCACTGCGATCGCCGCACCCAAGGCAACAATCGCGCTCTGGGCTTTAAACCGGTACGGCAAATCAAAGCGCTCAGCCACTAGCCCCGTCACCCCATGGACGGTCACAATGGCAGCGGTTCCCCCCACCACGCTCAAAACAGCCGCCTCCAGGATAAACTGCAGCATTATTTCCTGGCGGGTCGCGCCGATGGCCCGCCGCAGGCCAATTTCAGAGGTCCGTTCAGCGACCGAAGCCAGCATGATGTTGGCAATGCCCACGCCCCCCACCAAAAGAGAAATCAGCCCCACAACCGCTAAGCCCCGAGCCGCCAAGCGCATCACCTGCTGCCGCTCCTGAATGTCTTCGACATTGTTGAAGGTGCGAAAGCTGCGGTCTGGCGATCGCTGCTGGAGCAGTTGCTCCGCCTGGTCTTTCAGCGCATCAATATCATCTAACGACTGGGGCCGGAGGCGCAGGGCTCCGATACGCTGATGGCCGTTGAGGGCGTGGTGAAGCGACAGGGGAATGTAGACCTGGCCGGTGGGAGTCTCCTCGTCTTCCGCTAGCTTTGTCTCCAAAATGCCCACCACCAGCAGGGGGCGGCTGTCAAAGAACACTTGCTGACCGATAGCATCGTTGGAGTCATCAAACAAATTTTCCGCCAGAAACTGGTCGATTACCGCCACAGAACGGTAGCGCTCAAAGTCGGCTTCGGAGAAGAAGCGGCCTGCCAGTACCTGACGACCTGAGGAGATCACAAACTCTTCAGACACCGCCAGCATAAAGGCATCCGTCTCGCGATCATGAACCAGCGCTTTTCGCGAGCCGGCCCAGTCCACAGCACTGATGGCGCGAAACCCGACCAGCCGCTGCCGCAGAAACGTCAGGTCGTCCACATGGAGAGGCTTATAGGGCTTCCCCGGCTTCCACCAGGGAAAGAGAAACACTTGGGGGGCTTCTCGCTTGACCAGCTCTTCCGCAATGACGGCGCGGCTAATGGTACCCACCTGCAGGGTTGCCACAACAGCCGCAACCCCCATAAACACCCCTGACATAGATAGGGCCGAGCGCAACGGGTTATTCCGCAGCGATTGGGCCGTCAGCCGAAGTAGGTCGAGGAGAGATAGACTCATGGCAAGCTTGTGGGCAATCTTATAGGCAATCTTATGAGTCCGAGTCGAAGACGATCGCGTCTCCTGATTCCAGGGGCTGGTCAGGCGGCGGCACAATAACAGTATCACCCACCTGTAGCCCTGCCTCCACCTCCACTTGGTTCAGCCCCTCTAGGCCAATCTGGATGGGTCGCCGCTGCACCCGCTGGCGGTCAGGCGCAATCCATACAAACGGCTTCTCGGCCTCGGTTTGCACCGCCTCGGTGCCCAGTACTGTCACATTGTCCCGAAAGTCCAGAATAATATCCACGCTCACCTGGCTACCGGGAATGAGGAACCGGGTTGGCCGATTCAGCCGCACCAGCGTTGGCACCGTGGTTTGTCCCTCAGCATTGCTATCGTCCTCGGGCGATCGCGCCAGGGGAGAAATTTGCACCACGCGTCCATCAAACACATCCGAGTTGGGACCAATCACACTGATTCTTGTCGGTTGTCCTAAGCGAATGCGAGCCGCATCTAGAGTCGAGAGATTGATACGGACGAGTTCTTGAGACGGGTCGCCCAGGGTTAGCAAATCGGTTCGCACCTCCACACCGTCACCGTCATTCACCATCACATCAAGCACCTGACCACTGATGGGGGCCGTGATGATGGTCTCTTCAATTTCCTGCTCAATCTGGCGGTTCTCGGTCTTTAGACGCTCTAGCTCCAGCTTGTCCTCTTCGGCATCGCTTTTGGCATCCTGCAGAGCAGTTTCGGTCTGGCGTACGTTATCTTCAAGCTCGCGGATATCATTGTAGGGAATCGCTCCGGCGGCTTCTAGGCCACCGAGACGCTCCAAATCTCCCTGGTACGCCGTGAGCTGCTCCTCTGTTTCAGAGATGCGCTCTTGGCTGCGCTCTAGGATGACGTTCTGCTGCTCTATCTGAAGCTGCTGACTCCCAGTGGCGGTTTCTCGCGCTGCATTGCGTAATATGACAAGCACCTGCCCCACGACGACATTCTCCCCAGGCTGCACTAGCACCTGGTCAACAGCGCCCTCTGCCGGCGACTTGATGGTTTTTTGATCGGCGAATTGGACCGTGCCACTCTCGCTAATGGTCTCTTCCACCCGGCCCCGCTCCGCAGTAACTTGTCTGACTGAGATGGGGGGTGAGCCGCGTTCCTGCCAAGTAATGTAGCCTAAGGCACCCCCTACGCCAACCACCAGCAGCGCTGCCGCACCTTTCAGCCAGCCAATCCCGGCTCTATGTGAACGTTCCGAGGCCATCGTAGTAGAATTCTGTCACCGCACCTGTACTGTAGCGTTTTTTGTTTTACATTATGGATCCAGTTTCCCGTGGGGCAGCCCCCGAACCTATTGATTCTCGGCCAACGGAGCGAGGCCATCTGATGACCGAACAGGTCAACCCCAACAGCCAAAATTTAGATCAGTTGACGCCGTTAGAGTTCGTAGATCTCTTCAATAGAGAAGATGCCCGCGTCATTGACGCTATTGCACAAGCCCGACAGGCGATCGCAGATGCCATTACCCAAGCGGCAGCGGCTCTGCGTCAAGGTGGGCGGCTGTTTTACGTTGGGGCAGGCACCAGTGGGCGGCTGGGGGTACTGGATGCGGCAGAATGCCCACCTACGTTTTGCACCCCGCCTGAGCTGGTGCAGGGCATTCTTGCTGGGGGGGCAGATGCGTTGGTGCGATCGTCAGAAGGGTTAGAGGATCGCCCTGAGGATGGAGCGGCGGCGATCGCTGATGCCAATATTGGCCTAGGCGACGTGGTGGTAGGTATTACAGCGGGGGGGACAACGCCCTACGTGCATGGTGCATTGGATGCAGCCCGAACCCGGCAAGCCACTACCGTCTTTATGGCCTGTGTCCCACAGGCTCAGGTGCCGATGGCCGTCGATGTGGATATACGGCTGCTCGTAGGGCCAGAGCTGCTGGCGGGGTCAACGCGCCTCAAAGCAGGTACCGTGACTAAGCTGGTGCTAAACATGATCTCGACTGGGGTGATGGTGCAGCTGGGCAAGGTGTATGGCAACCGCATGATCGATGTAGCGGTCACTAACCAGAAGCTGTACGACCGCGCCCTGCGGATGCTGCGAGACTTGACTGACCTCGATAGAGACGCGGCGGTGGCGCTGCTAGAGCAAAGCCATCGCCGCGTCAAGCTAGCGCTGCTGATGTATTGGGGGAAGCAAGGTGCCGATGAGGGCGATCGCCTGCTGGCTAAACATAGCGGCGACCTGCGGCAGGCACTGGCAGCGGTAAGCCCGTAGCTGGGATATGGCCCTTCGAGCATGGCTACGTTAGAGCGCCAGCGTAGCCCGACGCATCAGCGTACACCATACATCAAGCCTCAGCAGGCTTACGCGCAATCCAGTACTTGCTCATGAAATGGATCTGAGTTTCCAGTACCTCAAACCCAGCCTGCTCCAGACGATCATTGATGTCATCTTCAATGTAGCTGCGGTAAAACGGCTCATGGAACATCTCGGAGAAATTCTCCATGGACACCTTCAGCTCAGGGGAATCGCTCAACTGAATAGAATCGCAGATGATGAACGTCCCGCCAGGCTGGAGCGCACGGTAGGCTTCGCGGATTACGTTTTGTCGTACAGGTGCCGGTAGCTCATGGAACATAAACACCGACGTCACGCCCTGAAAGAAATTATCCACATAGGGCAGAGCCTCCGCGTTGGCCTGCATCAACTGGGGCAATTCGCCAGGCAGGCTAGAGAGCATCTGATTGGCTTTGCGCAGATAGGCCGGAGACAGGTCCACACCGTAGAGGGACGCTTTAGAGAAGGCATCTCTAAGGAAGCGGAGGGTCCGACCTGTTCCACAGGCGATATCCAAAATACGGGTCTTGGCTGAGTCGTCGAAGCTCGATGCCGCAAGAGACTGCTTGAGGGGGGCAAGAACGCGACGCCGCATGGCATCAGCAGTCCCGTTAAACAGAATCTCCACCTGCAGGTCGTAAATGTTGGCGGAATGCTCGCTGAGGTAGCCGTCGGTCTGGTAATGGAAGTTACGGGCGTAGTACTTGGGGTAGTCTTCCGTCGTAATACCAGGGGAAAAATCCTCAAAGCGCTTGTCATTGACCCGATTCCACACCTGGGGCTGGTCTACCCAGATGGCAGGGTAGTAGCGAAAGAAATCGTCCCAAGAATTGTCAAACAACACATCAGTCGAGTAGATTCCCCGCTCAGCATCGGTCCAATCTTGCTCCAAGAGCTGGTTCATCCGCTGCTGAATCTGCAATAGCAGCTGGGGGGAAATGGGCTGCGTGCTGGTTTCCGTCGGGGGCGCTATCACCTGCATCAGCTGACTACTTAGGGCCTTGTGGAAAAGGCCAAAGTAGCTTTTCCCTTGCTGAAACGTTTGATAGGCCAGTTTAGTTAGGGGCGTCGCTGTAGTCGCCATAGTCAAATCGTAGGTAGTTTGAAGTCTTGATTGTATTTAGTAGATATTGTAAACAACTCTTAACAAACTTGGCTCAAACTTTCATAATCTGAGCTGCACCCGTGATCTGTGATCTGCTTGAGATTCGCAGAAGAGATGCTACGCTCGATACGACTTGGATATATGCTCTATGATCAGAAATCAACTTTTCGGTGGCCTGCTCGTCTTTG
>JBARYO010000781.1:0-3360 GCA_049647905.1 Elainellaceae cyanobacterium
CCGTAACATTGTTGTCATTGCTGACGAAGCCCACCGCACCCAGTATGGCTTCAGCGCCAAAACCATCGACGAAACCGACGAACAAGGCACCGTCATCGGCCAAAAAGTCGTTTACGGCTTCGCCAAATACCTGCGCGATGCCCTGCCCAACGCTACCTACCTCGGCTTCACCGGCACCCCCATCGAGAAAACCGACGCCAACACCCCCGCTGTATTCGGCAACTATGTAGACATCTACGACATCGCCCAGGCCGTAGAAGACGGAGCCACTGTTCGCATCTACTACGAAAGCCGCCTCGCCAAAGTCAGCCTCAGCAAGGAAGGACGCAAGCTAATTGCCCAGTTAGACAAAGACCTCGCCCAAGGCAACATGGCCGAAGCACCCCAAAATTCTCAGAAAGCAAAAGCCAACCGCACCAAAGTAGAAGCCTTAATCGGCAACCCTCAGCGCGTCCAAACCATCGCCCAGGATATCGTCACCCACTTTGAAGCACGTCAAGAAGTCTTTGCTGGTAAAGGCATGGTGGTCAGCATGTCGCGCCGCATCGCCGCCGAACTCTACGACGCCATCATCCAACTACGCCCCGACTGGCACGACGACGACCTCACCAAAGGCGCGATCAAGGTCGTCATGACCACCTCATCGAGCGATGGCCCCGCAATTGCCAAGCACCACACCACCAAAACCCAGCGTAAAGCCCTGGCCGAACGCATGAGAAACCAGGATGACCCGCTCAAGCTGGTGATCGTGCGCGATATGTGGCTCACCGGCTTCGACGCGCCCAGTATGCACAGCCTGTATATCGACAAGCCGATGAAAGGCCATAACCTGATGCAGGCGATCGCCCGCGTCAACCGTGTCTACAAAGACAAACCCGGTGGCTTGGTCGTAGACTATCTCGGTATCGCCGCCGACCTCAAAGAAGCGCTGTCCTTCTATTCCGACGCAGGCGGCAAAGGCGACCCCACCCTAGCCCAAGAGCAAGCCGTCGAACTGATGCTCGAAAAGCTCGAAGTCGTCTCGGCGATGTACCACGGCTTCCCCTACGAAAACTACTTCGACGCCGACACTGCCCGCAAGCTGTCGCTGATTTTAGAGGCTGAAGAACATATCTTGGGGCTAGAAGATGGCAAAGAGCGGTATATCAATGAGGTGACGGCGCTGTCTCAGGCGTTTGCGATCGCCATTCCCCACGAGCAGGCAATGGACGCCAAAGACGAAGTTGGCTTCTTCCAGGCCATCAAAGCCCGCCTGACCAAATTCGACACCCCCCAAGAAGGCCGCGGCAACGAAGAACTCGAAACCACCATCCGCCAAGTCATCGACCAAGCCCTCGTTTCTGAGCAGGTGATTGATGTCTTCGACGCCGCAGGCATCAAAAAGCCCGATATCTCCATCCTCTCCGACGAATTTTTAGCTGAGCTGAAGGACTACGAACATAAGAATATTGCCCTAGAGGTGATGAAAAAGTTGCTCAACGACGAGCTAAAAGCCCGTGCCAAAACGAATCTGGTGCAGAGCAAAACCCTGTTAGAGATGCTCGAAAATGCCCTAAAGCGCTATCAAAACAAAATCCTCACCGCCGCCGAAGTGATGGAAGAACTGATCGACCTGAGCAAAGAACTCGTCGCTGCAGACTCCGAAGCCTTAGCAATGGGCCTATCCGAATACGAATACGCCTTCTACACAGCGGTCGCTAACAACGACAGCGCCCGCGAGCTGATGCAGAAAGATAAGCTACGCGAGCTAGCCGTTGTTCTCACCCAGAAGATTCGCGAGAACGCCACCATCGACTGGGCTATTAAGGAAAACGTGCGGGCAAAGCTCAAAGTCATTGTTAAGCGGCTCCTGCGTCGATATGGCTACCCGCCGGATATGCAGCTGCTGGCCACTGAGACGGTGCTAAAGCAAGCGGAGCTGATTGCCAGTGAGCTCATGATCTAGCCCATTTGGGAATAGTGCTCTATGGGAGGAGTAAGAAGGTGGATGATGAGCAGCCTCTCGCCGGTCAGGGGCATCGCGCTACACCGCGCCCGAGTTTTTAAGTACAATAGAACTATCAACGCACTCTGTCGTATTTAGTAGCGGGCCTCAGAGCTATGGATAGGTTCAACGCTGTCACCTCTCAACAAGCCACCCAGTCTGGCGATATCGCCGATATAGTTGAGGCTCTGACCTTTGTCGCCAAGCAAGGCTGCCCCGAACTGGCCAAAGATGCTGGCGTCGTGATGCGGCAATACCCCGAGCCAATTAAGCAGGCGGCTTGGGCGCGGCTGTCAGGGGAAACCAGGCGATCGCTACAGCTGCTGCTGCGAGACGAGCAGGCGGCTTAGGGGCAAGCGGCCAAATTAAGCTTTGGGGTGCTATAGAATGGCTTCTATGCCAATTCATTGCCCCCAGCGTCTTCGAGGGTGCGCCTCGGGGCTGACGCCATGCTAAGCCGCCTGACTCAACGCCAATCCCATCTAGCTTTGCTCTCCTATGGCCTCATCGCCGTAGGCGTCCTGCTGCGGCTGGTGCAGTTTGCCGCCCGGCGATCGCTGTGGGGGGATGAGGCTAAGCTGGCCCTCAATATTGTTGACCGCACCTACCCAGAGCTGTTTCAAGTGCTCGATTACGACCAGGTTGCCCCAGTGGGGTTTCTGCTGGTGGAGAAAGCGGTGACCCAGGTGCTGGGCTCAGGAGAAGCGGCGCTGCGCCTGTTTCCCCTGCTGGCGGGCATCGCCGCGTTGGGGCTAACCTACCAGCTCGCGCGGCAGATTCTCTCACCCATAGCGGTGCCCATCGCCCTCGCCTTTGTGGCCCTCTCGGACCGCCTGGTCTATTACTCCGCTGAGGTCAAGCCCTACGCCCTCGACGTGGCGATGACCCTAGCAATTCTGGTTTGCGGCAGCGTCACCCCAAAGACAATCACCAAAACCCAGGCCGTTCAAGCGGCGCTGATTGGGGCGATCGCCCTTTGGTTGTCCTATCCGGCGGTGCTCACCCTGGCGGGGGTGGGTGTGGTTTGGGCTGGTGTCGCGCTAGTTGGCCAATATCAGGGGAAGCCTGTTCGCTGGGGGCTACTGCTGCTGGCGATTGTGCCCTGGGCCATCAGCTTTCTGGTGTTTTACGCCACCTCAGTCCACAGCAGCGCCGACAACAGCACCCTGCTAGAATCTTGGGCGGGTCGCCGGGGCTTTCCCGCCTCGTTTCCCGATCTGGACTGGCTGTTTTACGCCCTCAAGCGGATGTTCCAAAAGCCCCTGAGCTTTCCAAAGCCGGTGCTCAACTACCTGGCGATCGCCGTTTGGCTTGTGGGGATTGTGGCATTTTTTCGGCGGAGAGCACCAGCGGCCCTTGGCCTACTAGTCTCGCCC
>JBARYO010000782.1:0-5997 GCA_049647905.1 Elainellaceae cyanobacterium
CCTTGATCCAGCACCGTTTCCACCGCAGCCTCAATTTGGTCGGCCATCTGGGGGTGATTGAGGCCATAGCGTAGCATCATGGCCGCGCTGAGCACTTGGGCTATCGGGTTGGCTTTGTCTTGGCCAGCAATATCTGGGGCAGACCCATGCACTGGCTCAAAGACACCAGGCCCATCTGCTCCTAAGCTGGCAGATGGCAGCATGCCAATGCTGCCGGTGAGCATGGCGGCGGCATCAGAGAGAATATCGCCAAACAGGTTGCCTGTGACGATGGTGTCGAACTGTTTGGGGGCACGCACCAGCTGCATAGCGGCATTGTCTACATATAGGTGGCTCAGCGCTACATCGGGATAGTCAGATGCCATAGCCGTGATGCGATCGCGCCAGAGCTGAGAGACTTCTAACACGTTGGCTTTGTCCACTGAACAGAGACGGCCCTGGCGCTTCTGGGCCGTCTCAAAGGCAACGCGGCCAATGCGATCGATCTCGCTACTGGTGTAGGCCATAGTGTTGACGCCGCGCTGCTCCGTCTCCGACGAAAAGATTCCTTTGGGCTGACCAAAGTAAATTCCCCCAGTCAGCTCTCGCACGACCATGATATCGACGCCTTCCACCACTTCCCGCTTCAGTGTGGAGGCATCTATCAGCTGGGGCAGAATCTGAGCCGGACGGAGGTTGGCAAACAAGGTCAATCCAGCCCGCAGCCCCAGCAAGCCCCGCTCAGGGCGGAGGTCATTGGGCAGGGAATCCCACTTTGGGCCACCGATAGCGGCGAGCAGGACGGCATCGCTCTGGCGGCAGGTATCTAGGGTCTCGTTGGGGAGGGGTTGTCCCGTCTCGTCAATGGCAGCGCCGCCAATGAGAGCGGTGTGAAAGTCAAACGCTATGTCATGCTGCCCCCCAACTGTTTTGAGAATATCAACAGCGACAGCCATAATTTCAGGGCCGATGCCGTCCCCTGGTAGTAGCGTAATCCGATAGCGCGTCATAGGTCCAGTCGTGAAGGGTTAGTGAAATTAGGAGCGCCAGTATTTTAGCGTATGTCCTGTCCCCTACCCGATTGTTGCCATAGGCGCGATCGCTCTTGTGGCGACTGTTATGGCGCAGTCGTCATGAAGTTAATATCTGGCACCAGCGGGTCTTTAACCAATGCCACTCCTTCAAATTCCCACCGCGCCATAACATCTTTGAGTTGGGACGAGCTAACGGACTCAACGGTGAGCCGCGACGCAACATCTGAGGCATGGGCGTTAAGGTAGCTCAGCGCATCAGCATGCTCGGAAAAGAGCAAGACATATCCAGGTGTGTTGGCCCCTGTTGACGAGAAGCTCGCTCGAGCGGAAAGGTAGTGGCCCGTCTGACGGGCTCTTAAGGCATAATATGTTTCAGACAGCATTGGTGTGTTCTCGGTTCTAGGCTTTGGGATAGTGGTGAAGCCGCTATCTTCGTCCCGTCCATTATTGCCTCTCTTAGAAGTGATCTGCACTACCACAAACGGCAGCTCGAGAGACAGGCTTGAGGTGCAGTTAATGCGCAAATAGTGCAAAAATTCATCGATTTGCTGGGGCAAATCGTCTTTGATAAATTAAGCTAGTCTAAACTGGCAATATAACGAATGCAACCCTCCAAGCTCGATTACGGCTGCTAGCGCCAGCGGCATCGTCCTTTCTTTGTTGCACCATGGGGTCCTGGCACGGCCTCTGGATCTGTTCAGCTTGCACACTCATCCTTGTGAACCCGTGACGTCACGTAGCCCAGATACTGCTCTGAATACCGATACCGACTTGATCAAGCGCTTGAGCCCTAGCGCGATGGATCAGATAATGCTGTACTTGGCCTTCAGCGCTATGCGCACTAGCGGACATCGCCATGGCGCATTCCTTGACGCTGCTGCCACCGCCGCCAAGTGCGCCATTTATCTAACCTATCTAGAGCAGGGCGAAAACCTGCGGATGACAGGACATCTGCACCACATTGAGCCCAAGCGGGTCAAAGTCATTGTCAACGAGGTCCGTCAGGCGCTGACAAAAGGCAAGCTTCTCAAGATGCTGGGGTCTCAGGAACCCCGCTACCTCATTCAGTTTCCCTATGTCTGGTTAGAGCAATACCCTTGGCAACCGGGCTGGTCCCGTGTTCCGGGCAACAGCCTGACCGGCGAGGAGAAGCGTCAGCTAGAAAAGACGCTGCCGCCTAATCTCCCTGATGCTCAGCTCATCACCTCGTTCCAGTTTATTGAGCTGATTGAATTTCTTCACGCCCGCTCCCAGGAAGACTTGCCCACAGAGCGGCGTATGCCCTTGAGTGAGGCTTTAGCGGAGCACATCCGCCGTCGGCTGATCTACTCTGGCACCGTAACGCGGGTAGATTCTCCCTGGGGCATGCCCTTTTATGCGCTGACGCGGTCCTCCTACTCTCCCGCTAACGACGAAGAGCGAACCTACATCATGCTGGATGATACAGCGCGTTACTTCCAGATGATGCGTGACTGGGCAGAGCGCAAACCTCACACAGTGAGAATCTTAGAGGAGCTGGACATTCCCCCCGAGCGCATTGACCAAGCGCTAGAGGAGCTAGATGATGTCGTGCGGGAGTGGGCAGATCGCTACCACAAGGCTGGTGGCGACGGCATTATCCTCCAAATGATCGTGGGCGATCGCGCCCCATCGTCAGGGCAATAGATCAGGGCGGACAGCGTCAGGGCAAACAGTAAGGGCGAACAGTAAAGGCAAACAGCCATTCGCCCCAGCATGGCCTCCCCCATTCCTACAAATGGATCTGCCCCAGAATAATCCGCAGTCGATCGTAGTCGTCCTTCAGCAGCAAGCTCAGCGTCCGTCCCGCCTGCACCAGCCAGGGGCGATCGCCTTTCCGCAGTTGATATACTTCCCGAATGGTCGCCGCCACCAGACTATCTACCGGTGCCCCCGTAACCTGCAACAATGTGCGTAGAAAGTCCAGCGTCTCAGTAAAGGCAATCACCTCATCAGTACTGCACTGATAGACGGGCTGATGCACCTGGGGGGGGCGCGGCGGCAGGTATTGAAAATAACTGGCGGAATCGCCATCGTGCCAAAAACCAACGATAGCCGCGTGAAAATCAGTCTTCAGCATGGCAAAGATTTGCGGCTGCTGCTCCCGCAGTTCATCTAGGGAAAGCCCTAGTGCTTGGGTCCGATGTACCGCATCCACCGAACTAGTAGTGGCGTGATACACCACGCCATAGACCCAATTTCCTGATGTCTCATCTACCGCTTTGACCCAGCTGCCAAAAGGGGGCATAGTGGCGTAGCTCAGATCCTGGGGCTGGAGGCACTGGGCCAGAAATTCCGTCGTTGAGGTCTCGATTACCTCAGCAATAGGGTGGGGGCTGCGGTTGCTGTGGTCAAACAGGGGAAGGGGAAGTCGCATGGCGGAAGAAAGGCAGCAGTACAGGCATCCACCCAAAGTATAGGCGTCTGCACCCCCATGCTGCACAATTAAGTAGGTGTGCTGTAGCCCTACGTTGTTGAAGGTCCGGGATCATGTCGAGTCAGTTTGCAGATGCTCAAAACCTCTTGAGCGATCGAATCTCTCGCTATCGTCGCCAAGTTGACTACCTAGCGATTCGACTTGAGTTTTCGGAGACTGTTGCCATTGCGCTACGGGGGCAGCAGATTGACACCCTGAACGAAGGAATCTCCATTGGGGGGCAGGTGCGGGCCTGCCATCGCGGCGGTTGGGGCTTCGCCAGCTTCAACCGTCTCTCAGAGCTAGTGAGCTATATTGAGGCGGCGATCGCGGCAGCCCGGTCTGTTGGTCAACGTGAAACGATCCTCGCCCCGGTAGCCCCTATTCAGGCCAACCGCACCTTACCGCTGACCGGCAGCAATCCGCGGCATATCCCGCTGCCCCGGAAAAAGGCGCTATGCGACCACTATGCTGAGGTCTTACACAGCGCAGACGACCGCATTACTGCCACCTCGGTACATTACACAGATCAATCACAGCACATTGTGCTGGCCACATCGGACGGCACGCTAATTGAGCAAGCCTGGACCGATATGGAAATTCGCTTTGCCGCTACGGCCCGATCTGGAGACAGGGTGCAAACCGGACGTGAAGTTGTGGGGTCGCGGGGCGGGTACGAAGCGCTAGAGCAGCTGGATTTGAAAGCCCACAGCGCGGCTCAACGCGCGGTCAAGGCCCTATCTCTCGCGCCGGTCAAGGGGGACACCTACACCGTCGTCATTGACCCAATCTTGACGGGACTGTTCGTCCACGAAGCCTTTGGCCATCTATCAGAAGCTGATATGACCTACGAAAACCCTGACCTACTAGAGGTCATGTCCCTCGGCCGTCGCTTTGGCCCTGAGAACCTACAGGTGTTCGATGGCGCTGCGCTGGATGGGCATCGAGGCAGCTACTACTACGATGACGAGGGCGTTCCCGCCACAACGACTCAGCTCATTCGAGACGGGCGACTCGTTGGGCGGCTCCACTCCCGTGAGACGGCAGGACGGTTGGGCGAACCCTTAACGGGGAATGCCCGCTGCCTTAGCTACCAGTATCCCCCCATTGTCCGCATGACAAATACGTGGATCGGACAGGGCCAAACCCCAGCTCAATCGCTGCTCAGCGGGATTTCTTCCGGGGTATACGCCCGCAATTGGTTAGGGGGCATGACCAACGGCGAGCAGTTCACCTTTACAGCGGCAGAAGCCTGGATGATTCGAGATGGGGAACTAGCAGAACCGGTGCGAGATGTGACCCTCTCGGGCAACGCATTTACGACTCTGGCCGATATTGAGGCCATTGGCGATGATTTTTATTGGGATGAATCCGGGGGCTGCGGCAAAGAAGAGCAAAGTGGCCTACCGGTTGGCTGTGGAGGCCCCAGCCTCCGCATTCGCAACGTCGTCGTGGGGGGTGATCCCCGTAAATAGAGCGGCCTCAATTGAAGCGATCGCTTGGTCAAGGTCATCGTTGACCACCTGCAGATCAAACTCGTCAGCCGCCAAGATCTCGGCCTTTGCCCGTGCCAGCCGCCGTGCAATAGCGCCATCGGAATCATGACCACGGGCTCGAAGCCGACGCTCTAGCTCCTCCAATGATGGCGGCAGGATAAAAATAGTAAAGGCTTCTGGAAATAGCTGACGCACCTGACGCGCCCCCACAAGTTCGATTTCCAGGACGACAGAATGCCCGACCCGAATGTTTGCTTCCACAGGCTGGCGAGGAGTGCCATAGTAGTTGTCAGCAAACTCAGCCCACTCTAACAGCTGGTGTTGAGCCTGCATCTGCTCAAACTGTTCGCGGGTGAGAAAGTAATAGTTTTTTCCCTCAATTTCCCCAGGCCGAGGCGATCGCGTCGTTGCCGACACCGAGAGCGTTAGATCTGGATGTTGCTGCAGGAGCAGGTGGAGCAGCGTCCCCTTGCCGACGCCGCTGGGTCCCGTTAATATGATCAGCCGCCCACCCATGTCCTCTGTCCCTTCTGTACTACACCACCATCGGATCCTGTCGCCTAGAGGTCGTCACCAACTGCACCATCGGCAACACCCCAACCCTCTAGAATGCCAACATCTAGAATCTGGTCTTTAGACCTTAAATCTTAGACTACAGATAGGGCTGGCGCTGGGCAACGGTCCAAAATTTGCCTCAGCACCATAGCGGCCCAATCAACATCGGCCCCTGTTGTGTGACGTCCCACGGTCAGGCGAATGCCACATTTCGCAGCGCGATCGCTGTAGCCCATGGCCTTGAGGATGGGGCTGGGGGACAGCGCCCCGCTGTGACAAGCCGACCCGGCACTAATGCCAATTCCAGCCAAGTTCATCTGGCGTACGAGGGTTTTACCGCTGAGGTGAACGCCATCCCCATCAGGCAGATAAAAGCTGAGATGGTGGGGCAAGCGATAGATAGGATCGCCGGTAAGCTGCAGTCTAGACTCAGCGCTGAGTCGCTGCCAGAGCCGATCCCGCAGCCACTGTAGCCGAACCGTTTCAGCCTCCAATTCTT
>JBARYO010000783.1:0-3254 GCA_049647905.1 Elainellaceae cyanobacterium
GCTTCGTTGCGCGCCGGAATGATGACGGAGCAAGACATCTGATGAGATCGACTTGCCGGTGGAGCGGGTTCAGGACGAACACGAGCAACTAAGTATTCTGTTAAGCAAAGGCGATTTACGATGGGGAGAGGCGCTAGCACACGGTTGAAGAACCAGGATAAGCCAGGAACTGGTTTAGGAAGTAATAAATGCTTGGTATGAGTTACAACTTCATAGCCAGATAAATCAAGAAGATTTTCTATATCTTTGCGGCTTAACCAGTTTAGAGGGGGTAGGGGCATCCGCTGACCAACTACTGTAGCTACGTTTAGGATTGGCTCCCATGCTGGATTATGATAGGTCAGAACAAGACGGGTTGATTCAGTGCAGGTCTGACGTAGGTTTCGTAGCGCAGCCTGAATATCTTCGATGTAGCTGATAGTGTTGGCTAGTAAAACGTAGTCAAATGTCCGTGACGGAATCGTATCTTCCACATTTCCAAGCCGAAAATGCAAATTGGGAAACTCTGTGCTCGCATAATCAACAGCTGTAGCGCTGATGTCTAGCCCTAGTCCATCGCTGGGCTTTACGGAGGCTAGTAAATAGCCTAACCCTGAACCAACCTCAAAGACGTCCGATTGGGGCTGTAGTAAAAAACGGTGAACCGCTTCTATATCTCGATAGTAATATAGATTTCGCTCTCGCCACATCTTAAGAAAGCTGATGGGTTTCCCCATTTCTAGGGAGGTATAGACCTGTGACTGTTGTGTTGTTTCCCTTACCATACTGATAGATGCCTACCAAGGTTTTAACAAAAACTAACTCGATATAAAATATTGGAACTATATCTATGCGATCGCGATATTTGATATCACTGGGGCAACTTTAAAGCTAGCCTATTGCCTCTGAATGTTGCCACGCCACAAGAATAACACCGCAAACAATTAAGCCAATTCCAATTAGGCGCGGTATGGGCAATGGCTCATGAAATACGAAACGGCCAACGAACACTGAAAAGACGTAGATCATTGATGCTGCCGGAGCAGCCACGCTAAGGTTAACGCGTGTCAGCAGCATGATGTACAAGACCGCACCGATGCCATAGCAAAGCAGGCCGGTAACAAGATCTAAGCTAGTCGCAATACCCAAAACATGGCCTAGGGCATTCTCTGCGGTGACTTTGCCTAGCTTAACTGCGCCCAGCTTGAGGAATAATTGTCCGAGCCCGCTAGCAAGAACGGCGGCAAATAATAGAGCAAATTCTTGAGGATTCACAGTACTATCCTTAAACGCACTCTTCTATATTCCACCTCAGGCTTGAGGCCATAGAGCAGAACAATCACCTTGGATAAGTGATATAAGCTACTATCCCTAAATGCACTCTCCTGTATTCCACCTTGAGCTTAAGATCGTTATATCAAGACCATTAAAGTAGAACAACCGCCCTGGGCAAAATGATATACATTAATGAGAACTTCAGACATAGCAGGTTGACAAGTTATAGCACTATAGCATTGGAAAGAACGTTTTGAGCATGGCTCAGGTCATTTGACACTTGCGGAAACGCCACCGGCTCAACTGCTGCATCGCCAAGGCCTTTTCCCTCAGGCTAATTTTTTTGACTACAACCACTATTGCCAGCGTCAGCTCACAGTTGACTCGTAAACTCCATATCCCATTATTCTGTAAGTCTGTTTGGGCCAAGAGATATTGTCCTCACCTCTTGAAGCTAGCTAAACCAAACGAACTTACGATAGTCCCTGCTTCGACTTATGCCCTTTCATTACAATGACACCCATGTCCCAGCCGGCCCACCTTCTTGGCATCCCACCCAACGCCTGGATCGTCAACGATAAGAGCGCTGACATCACGCGATCGCCCCTACTGCCCCAGCCCATCACCCTCGTAACAGCGACCAAGGCCGTCACCTTGGATCTGGCCAAGACGATTATCCTCGTCATCGACATGCAGAACGACTTTTGCCACCCCGAAGGCTGGCTCGCCCACATTGGTGTCGATGTAACGCCAGCTCAAGCACCTATCGCCCCGCTCAACCGGCTGCTGCCCCTGCTGCGCCGGGCGAAAGTGCCTGTTCTTTGGCTTAACTGGGGCAACCGTCCCGACTTGCTCAATATTGGTGCTGGGCTGCGCTATGTGTATAACCCCACTGGAACGGGAATCGGCTTAGTCGAACCGCTGCCCCCGCGCAACGCGCCGGTCCTCACGAAGGAGAGCTGGGGTGCCGCCATCGTGGATGAATTGGTGCCGAATCCCGAGGACATCCGCGTCGACAAATACCGCATGAGCGGCTTTTGGGATACGCCACTGGACAGTATTTTGCGCAACTTGGGCAAAACGACGCTGCTATTTGCTGGCGTCAACGCGGATCAATGCGTTATGGCGACCCTGCAGGACGCTAACTTCCACGGCTACGACTGCATCTTGGTAGAAGACTGCACCGCCACCACCTCACCCGACTACTGCTTCAAGGCCACGGTGTACAACGTGAATCAATGTTTTGGTTTCGTGACCACCTCTGGGGCGATCGCCGCTGTGATCCCCGAGGTCTCGTCGGAGCTAGTCTAAACCTTTCCTAAAAGTTCTGGTCTATTACGGGTGATGTCTGGTGTATTAGAGGGGTACGCTATCGCCACCATGGCCACGTTAGGAGTCACTATGGGAACTGCCGAAGCCGCCACGACCCAGACTGAGAAATGCGTCATCCCCGTCTTCAAGAGGCCCCAAGACTATCAGGCGTTCCGCATCAGCCCCCAGGACAGCAATCGCCTCGCGATCGTATTTGACCCCAATAGCTCAGAAGTGTCCCTGACCTCCTGTATTGAAATCTTTGAAGTGGGTGGTGAAACGCCCCCCAACCGCCACAACCTGGCCGTAGAGATGTTCTTTATCCTCAAAGGCGAAGGCGAAGCTAGCTGCGACGGCAAAATCGTGCGCATTCAGGCAGGCGACAGCATTTTAGTGCCACCCCAGGGCATTCATGTCATTAAGAATACGGGGCAAACGCGGCTGTATGCCCTGTGCGTTATGGTGCCCAACGAAGACTTCGCCGAGCTGATTCGCAGCGGTACCCCGGTTGAGCTAGATGCTGATGACCTAAAGGTGTTGCGTCGCACAGACGCCTTGGTTGCTCACTAGCCCTTAGCCAGCTGTTTGAGCTAGTTGTTCGGTTCCATTTGTCTTGACCAGTAACCCTGCGGCGATTCAGCATATGCTGACCCACGACGGCGGCAAAGCGTTCTCAGCCCCTTGTGATG
>JBARYO010000784.1:0-2034 GCA_049647905.1 Elainellaceae cyanobacterium
GGCCTGCATTCTCCTAATCTACCGGAATTTTTCTCTCAGGGTCAGGGTAGAAATCGCACGAGCCAGCCCTTTCTAAGACAATCCCAACGCTTCCCGAAGCCGCTTCAGCGGTGATACACCCATCTCGTCACTCAGGCCGAAAATCCGGCAGCTCATCCACCCGTTCAATCCCCAGCTCAAGGCACAGCGCCTTCAACTGCGCCATACTCAGCTTCGCCTCTGTCCTCCCCGCAATCCACCGCTGATACGTTGATCGCGGAATCCCGCAGCGCACTGCTAGCTCATCCTGAGTTAGTGCTGTGCGCTCAAGCCGCAGCACCTCAATCGGCGAAAGCCTTCCCGATCCACAGCCTGAATCCTTAGCCATCCACAGGCCCAAAGCTATCGGGTAAATCGCTCAGCAATCGTCCATTCTCCCGCAACAGCTCATCCAGCGCCTTCATCTGAACCACCGTAAACGTCGGCACACTATCCCCCGCCTCCCAACGGCTAATCGTCCGCGCCGACGTCCCAATAGAACGAGCCAGCCCTTCCTGAGACAATCCCAACTCTTCGCGCAGCCGCTTTAACGGTGAATCTCCCATTTCATCAGCATGTGATTATTGGACCATGCCAATAACATGACAACCTGACTAGACAGCTTGACAAAAAGCTTGCTTGTCTAGACAATGTGTCTAGTTATTCAGAGCATTACGGAATCAGCGGCCCGACAAAGTGAACGGGCTGCCGCTTTCCTATGCCTCAGTTTCTCATCTTCCTAAACCAATGACCTACCAATCCCGTCTCCACCCCTGGCTCATCTGCCGACAGCTTCCCAGCAGCCAAACCATTCCCGTCGCCCGCTTCCGCCGCCGAGGCGACGCCGAAATGTACCTAGTGACCATCAAGCGCCTCATCCCCAACGCCCAATTCATCATCGCCTTCGACGTCCCAACCCCCGAAAATACCGCTACTCTTACCCAGCCTCACTGCGATCGCAGTGAGGGTAGACCAAGCCTGCCGCCAATAAGCCAGAGCTAGCGAAGACATGGCATATCGTCAATGTGGTTCCGGGCCGCCGTTCCAGGTGGGTCAAAACCTCCGTCGTCAGATGAATCAAGCGCGCTGGAGTACGGTATCCTTCGCTTCCAGCAACCCCTTAAACAGCCGCAGTCCATCCGTCAGACCCAAGGCCGGATCAGACGCCCGCTCAGGGTGCGGCATCAGCCCCAACACATTTCCCTTCCGGTTACAGATGCCTGCAATATTCCCCAAAGAGCCATTGATATTGCTTTCGGGACTAACCTCCCCCTCCGCCGTGCAATAGCGAAACACCACCTGGTGATTCCGCTCTAGGTCAGCCAGCGTCGCATCGTCCGTAAAATAACACCCCTCACCATGGGCCACAGGCAGGGTAATCACCTCGCCAGCTCGGTATCCTTGGGTCCAGGGCAGGTTAATACGCTCTACCCGTAATGGGACGCGATCGCAAATGAAGTGGAGGTCATGGTTGCGGATTAGCGCCCCCGGCAGCAGTCCCGCCTCCGTTAAAATCTGAAACCCATTGCAAATGCCAAGCACCAGCTTCCCCGCTTTGGCGTGGGCTGCAGTGGCGCTCATGGCAGGGGAAAAGCGAGCCAACGCCCCACAGCGGAGGTAGTCTCCGTAGCTAAAGCCCCCCGGCACAATGACTAAATCCAAATCCTGCAGGTCTTCGTCCTGGTGCCACACCATGCGGGTCGGCAACCCCAGCAAATCCCGCGTCACCATAGCGGCATCGCGATCGCAGTTTGAGCCCGGAAATACGATTACGCCAACGTTCATACTCTGTCCCCCTTACCCTGGGTTCAGTCTATCTCATCTAAATGCTCCGATACGTCTCGATAGAGATTGAGGATGTGGTGGTCTTTGAGACAGTACAGAATGAAATGTGCCTGCGAGCGTTGTCTCTGCATCGTCAACATTGAAGACGCTGTGCAGAACAACGGCCAGTATTACTGCTGTGATGCCTGCGCCAACGGCCATCCAAAGGAAGGCTCTAGCTGTGGCAATAGC
>JBARYO010000785.1:0-2890 GCA_049647905.1 Elainellaceae cyanobacterium
CCCCTGTTCCGGTCCTGCGTAACCATCATCACGGCAGGCTAATAAATAGCGTACTCCGCCTAACACAGCCCTCTATCCCTAGATGCCATAACATTGTCGTCCTTAGGGAGACGACCTCATCCTCCAAAATGCAGCGGCGATCGCCATTCCCAAGCTACACTCAAGGGGCCAGTGACACCCCACATCATCTTATATTCAGTCGCCCATGTTTGGTGAATTTCAGCAGAGTCGTCTTCGTATTGAGCTTGATGCGCCTGAAGCCGCCATTCGAGACCATCTAATACGGTCAGAGAAGCTACAGCAATGGCTGTGGCCACAGCAGTTCGTTTCTACCTTACCCGCTCAGCTGGAGGTTGGAACAACCTTTAATACTCAGCTAGGTCCGATCTCAATCGACCACTGCGTAGCGCAGTTAGACGATCAGCACCTGAGGTTAATTCTCAGCCATAGTATTGATGGCTTCCACGATTGGTATTGGGGCGATGGCTGGGTCCAATCCTGCTTAGAAGGCGTGTCTCTGCTTCCCATCGGGTTAGGCCATTCCCTATCGCTAATGCAGCTGCGCCGCGCCCTGGCCCAATCCGACAAGCAGAATTAGACGTCATAGACAAGCTATAGCCTTACAGGCATTGAAGCTAATCAGGCTCAGAAAATGGCTCTTCCACTCGCAGGCGAACGGAGTTGTTGTGAGACGGTAAGCCTTCCGCTGTAGCGAGCTGATCAATGGTATTAGCACAGGCTCTGAGGGCATCTGGGGAATATTGAATTAAGCTAGAGTGCTTCATGAAGGTTTCGACCCCAAGGGCTGACGCATAGCGCGCGGCCCCTGATGTGGGCAAGGTGTGATTTGGGCCTGCCAAATAATCCCCCACTGCCTCCGGCGTGGAATAGCCCAGGAAAATAGCGCCCGCGTGACGGATTTGGCGCAGCAGCTCCCACGGTTCACTCACCTCCAGCTGGAGGTGCTCTGGCGCAAACTGATTCGAGAGTTGCGCAGCGGTTTCTAGGGAATCGACAATAACAACTAGTCCGTAGTTCGCGATCGCTTTTTCTGTGTCAGTGCGGCGTGGGTGACCCGCCAGCTGACTCTGCACTTCGCTTACAACTTGGCGAGCTAGAGCTGAATCCGGCGTCAACAAAATAGCGGCCGCCATGGGATCATGTTCAGCCTGGGCCAGCAAATCTGCGGCGACATGCTGGGGCTGGGCGTTGGAGTCCGCAATCACTAGGACTTCGGAGGGACCAGCTAGGGAATCAATCCCCACCGTTCCGTAGACAATTTTCTTGGCTAGGGTCACGTAGATATTTCCCGGCCCGGTAATCACGTCGACTTTGGGCAGCGTCTGCGTCCCGTAGGCCAGAGCTGCGATCGCCTGCGCCCCGCCCACTCGGTAAATCTCGTGGACACCGGCCTCTTGAGCTGCCACAAGCACAGCGGGATTGATCGTGCCGTCCATCCCTGGCGGCGTTACCATGACAACGCGACCAACCTTCGCGACCTTCGCTGGAATTGCGTTCATGACCACCGTGCTGGGATAGCAGGCCCGTCCTCCAGGAACATACAGTCCAGCGCGATCAATTGGGGTGTAGCGCTTGCCTAAAACAATGTCGCGGTCACCGAAGTGAACCCAGCTCTTTGGCAGACGCTGACGGTGGAAAGCTTCAACGTTACGGCAGGCGGTTCGGATTGCGCTCAGTAGCTCCGGTGACACATGCTGATAGGCCGCATCTAGCTCGGCGTGGGTCACCTGAAGATCTTCAGCTCGGAATGTCTGTCGATCGAACTTTTGCGTGTAGTGCAGCAGTGCTGTGTCGCCTTGGCGCTTGACATCATCCAACACAGCGCGAACGGTAGCTTCCTTCTGGGCAACTTGCTCGCTGTGGGTGCGATCGCAAATTCGCTGCAGCTCGGTTTGTGCCTCGGCTAGCTGAGTAACTATTCGTAGCATTGCCACATCCACTTCATCATTTAACGAAGACTCCAAATCGATGCCAGACGATCAACGTTTAGCAATCTGGCATTGTGCGCCTATCAGACCGCAGCTCACAAGACCTCTCTCGTCAGCCAGTCAACCCCGCCCAATTTAGATTTGCTTGAGTTTAAACATCCTGGACATCTGGACAGTGATGCTCTTTTTATGTGATGCTCTTTCCACTACATTACCTTGGATTTCCGTGAAGCGCTCACACACCGCATCAAGACGTCTGCCTTGATGTTAAAATTACTTAACCTATTATTTTGCACTATTGCTAGGTATTGCCTACAATAACAGATCGGTGACTTTTTAAGGGACTTGAGGATTCGTCTGTGCCAAACATTAAATCTGCTATCAAGCGCGTCCAGATCACGGAGCGAAACCGTCTTCGCAATAAGTCGTATCGCTCTGCGGTGCGAACGTTAGTAAAGCGTTACTTTGCCGCGATCGAGGCCTACAAGGCTGAACCCAGCCCGGCCGCAAAGCAAGAGGCGCAGGATTACATGTCGAAGGCTTATAGCAAAATTGACAAAGCGGTCAAGAAGGGGGTGCTTCATACCAACAACGGAGCCCGGAAAAAGGCTCAGCTTGACAGAGCATTCAAGGGGCTGGACGCTGCCAGCGCCGCTCCGGAACAGGCTGATGCAGTAGCCAGTATAGACGTATCGTAGGGAAATAGAAGCCTGTCTTTCATCAGGAGAGTTTCCAGATATGCCGCTTGTCGATACCCACGTGCATCTCAATTTTGATACTTTTGAGGCCGATCTTGACCAGGTTGCACAGCAGTGGCGTGATGCGGGGGTCGTTCGTCTTGTACATTCCTGCGTCGAGCCGGCGGAATTTCCACATATTCAGTCCATCGCAGACCGATTCCCGGAAATTTCGCTTTCGGTTGGGCTTCATCCCCTTGATGT
>JBARYO010000786.1:0-2674 GCA_049647905.1 Elainellaceae cyanobacterium
TGGTTGCTGCTGCTAAGGGGGGACTGAATGTAGAGATGTTGCAAAAGCAGCTGCCTCGGCTGAAGGAAGTCCCCTTCGACTCCCGGCGGCGAATGATGAGCGTGGTTTTAGACTGGCAAAAGTCTGAGCTGTGGCCGGATGCCGCGCCTTGCCTGTTGTTTACCAAAGGAGCGCCGGTAGAGGTCGTGCGCCACTGCCAGTTTATTCTACGCAATGGCGGGGTTGAAGCGTTGAGCGCTGCCGATGGCGATGGGGTGGTGGCGGCTAATGACGACTTGGCCCGGCAGGGGTATCGCGTTTTGGGCGTGGCGGCTCGGCGGGGCGATCGCACCTTAATAGATCTCAAGGCGCAAGATCTCGAACAGCAGCTCATCTTCATTGGCTTGGTCGCCATGTTCGATCCGCCTCGCCCGGAGGTTCCCGTCGCCATTGATCAGTGCCACGCTGCTGGGGTAAAGGTCACGATGGTGACCGGCGACTATGGGTTGACCGCAGAGGCGATCGCCCGTCAGGTCAGGCTCGTTGATCGAGGTGCACCCGTGCGGGTGGTCACGGGAGACGGGCTAGGTCACCTTTCAGACGCCCAGCTCCGCCAGATTCTCAAATATCGCACTGGCCTAGTGTTTGCGCGCATGTCGCCAGAGCATAAGCTGCGGCTGGTGCAGGCTTATAAAGCTAACGGCGAAATTGTTGCCGTCACAGGAGACGGTGTCAACGACGCCCCGGCACTTAGAGCCGCCAACATTGGTATCGCGATGGGCCTAAACGGCACCGATGTCGCCAGAGAAGCCGCCGATATTGTCCTCACTGACGACAACTTTGCCACCATTGTCAGCGCGATAGAACAGGGCCGAGCGGTCTATCAAAACATCCGCAAATTTATCACCTACATTCTGGCTTCTAACGTAGCAGAATTGGTTCCTTTTCTCGTCATGGTCGCGTTGAAAATTCCCCCAGCCCTCGTGATTATGCAAATTTTGGCCGTGGACCTGGGCACCGATATGCTGCCTGCCCTCGCTTTAGGCGTAGAACAAGCCGAACCGGGACTGTTGCGCCAGCCGCCTCGGGCAAAAGATCAGGCGCTGCTGGATCGGTCGGTGATGCTGCGGGCTTACTGTTTCTTAGGTTTGATTGAAGCGGTGCTGTCTATGAGCGCATTCTTTTTGGTGTGGTGGAGCCATGGCTATGGGCTAGCCGAGCTCCAGGCAGTAAGCCCAAAAATTCTCTCCCACGCTGCCGATGCTGCCACTGTTGGCATCTACGCTCAGGCCACTACGATGACGCTGGCCGCTATTGTGGCCTGCCAGGACGGCAACGTTTTCGCCTGTCGCTCGGAAAGAACGTCTATTCGAAAGATTAGGCTATTTTCAAATCCGCTCATTTGGCTGGCCATTGCCGTTGAGTGGATGCTGATTATCTCAATTACTCAGCTCGCCTCTTTACAACAGGTCTTTTCCACCGCACCCATTGTTGGCTGGCATTGGCTACTGCTGTTGGCATGCCCACCGATTATGTTGGGCGCTGAAGAAATTCGCAAAGCTTTTTTACGCCAGCCTCGGCGTTCTATCCCACCGTCAACACATGGAGGCAGAACAGCCATTCACTAAGCCGATCCTGAAATCAGGCCTTGCCTGAAGCGATTAGCTGGATCGTCGCTCATAGATGATTCGGTAGTCATGGCCCCTGCCACAGTCAATCTCATCTAACAGTCAGCCCCTATCCAGCCAGCAGATGAACCGTGGGCAATCCATCAAGGTAAAACCTGACGCGGTGGTTAAGGCGTTTTGGCAATGTGTAAAACGACAGTTTTGCCAATCATATTCACAATAGGAGACCACTATGCAAATCTAAACTGACCACAGCATTGAGGGCCACGAAGCCCTGACTAACCAGGTCAGTGGCGCTATGAAAGAGGCTCTGAGCGGAGTTAGCGATCGCATCTACCTGACCATTCCTCAAACAAATTGATCTGCTGCTCGTATAGCAGTTCTCTATCGGATGAAGTACAGGTGGGACAATGCAAGGCAAGGGTTTGAGCCTCTAGTTTGTATCTCACGGGAACCGGAAACGCTATATAGAATTATTCCTGCCCGTTTACAATTGCCTAAGTTGCTTGATCTTTGGGCTTACTTCAAGGTTTGAAATGTCGCACAGATTGCGTCATGCTTCGAAAGTCTTAGTTGCGCTCATCTGGAGCGTACCAGGTTATTTTTTATGCCTAACAACTCGTGTGGGATTTCTGCTTACCTGGTTAGCTGTTCTTCCTGACTGGCTAGCTAAGATTACTATAGCCTTTGTGGCTAGTCCGGGATTCCTTATTCTGGGCAGTGCGATGGTCGGGCTGAGCAGCTTATTACTTTGGCATCGATTACCTAGCCTATGGACGACTATTGTTGCAATTGCGATACCACTCCTACTGTTATGCAGCAGTGCCGTATTTGCTAGCGCTGATACACAGGGATTGCAACCCTATATTGTGGCGGCGGCTCAAGCTGGCGATGTGAGGAGTACTCGTGAGCAACTCTTAATCCAGATTGGTTTGAATGGAACGCTTAATTACACCAAGAAATTGATTCAGCTGGGAACAGATGTTGATGCCCATGATCCTGAAGGGCGTTCTGCACTTTACTGGGCTAGCTCTCAAGGAAGCGATCCAGAAATAGTGAAGCTACTG
>JBARYO010000787.1:0-17816 GCA_049647905.1 Elainellaceae cyanobacterium
GCTCTAGGCTGGGCAGCTCCGACTCGGTGGTTCCCTGTAAATACTGATACAGTTGACCGTAGCGTCGATTCACCTCAGGGGCTATACCCATCAACAGTAAGTTCTTCTCAAACGGGGTGAGCTGGAGGCGATCGCACAGCAGCGGCAGCAGCAGAACGATGCCATTTTGACCGCTGGCCTCGATGCGGGCTCGGAGCTTTTGCTGATATCCCATTTTCTGAGAGGTTGTGGGGGGACGGTGCTCGTCATAGGCTCTCTTACCCTCTAGAGATACAAGCCCTTTCCACCAATGGGCGCTCACGCGATCGGCTTGAGACCGAGCAACACGATCGACGGTTTTACGCTCCTGCTGCTGGCGAGATACGGCGACTAACAACAAGCGCTCTAGCCAATTCAGCTCGGTTTTAAGATAACTCCAGTTGCTTGTAAATCCGTTTGGCATCGCCATAGACAGGGATAAATAGTCGCAGGTGCGAAAAGGGAACGTCAGTACAGTATTCCACTGACAACTCCAGTGTACAAAGTTCGACTATTGCCTGCCGAACCCACAGCAGCAGCATTAGGTCAACCACAACGCAATTATGTTGCGACGCCTACGGCCTGTTGAGCCTGCTGCCAGACCTCTAAAAGCTGGTACTGCTTGGACCCTCGAACGGCGATCGCCGTTGATGCGTTCAACTGGGCCAGCCTCAAGTAAAGCTTAAGACGTTCTAGAAAAGTTGTGCCTTCAGCAAGGGTGCTCTCTATGACCAAGATGGCAAACGTATCGTTGCCAACTCGAGCCACAATGTCTTGTTTGCGGGCTGTTGATTGAACAATTTGAGCTAACCTAACCAAGTACCTTTCTCCCTCTACCGGGCCGCGATCGCTGTAAACCTGCCCTAAGTCGTTGAGGTGGACAGAGATAATACAGGCCGGATGTCCATACAGCCGACAGCGCTTTCCTTCGCTGTCCAGCAGCTGCTCCCAACCGCTGAGGCTGTACAGCCCAGTGGCGTCATCCTTGAGGTAGTTGGCACTGCTTTGGTCTCGATTGCGCGCTTGACTCGACATCTCTAAGCAGACGCCAAGTATTATGCTCAACATTTTGGCAAGGATTTCGATCAGGGGTAATTCATCAACAATGCTGTCAGGCAGCGGAGTCGGGTGAATCGCGCACAGCGTCCCAAAAAGACGATTGTCGTCGTGCAGGAGCGGGATACCGATATAGGCCCCAATGGGGATCTGCTGTCCTATGGGCGCGTCAGCGTAGACTAAGTCGGCCTTACAGTCAGGGACAACCCGCAGCGTACCGTCAGAGACCATACGGTAGCAAAAAGAGTCAGTCCAGCGGAAGACATCACCATCACTGACGCCATAGCTTTGGTCATTGGCGTAAAGTACGATCCAGTCGTCACCCTCGACACGCGTGATCATCCATAGGTCGAAGGGTAGACGTTCGCGTAAAAGCGCCAACATCTCCCGCGCTGTGTCATCAAAATTCAGCAGCGCTCGATTGTTGAGCATAAGGAAGTTCTCCAGAGTCTTGAGACGCCGAATTCAGATGCACCTTACACTTGAGCTAAAAAGCCACCCTCATTGTAGCCGCCGCGCTACAGATTATGGTGTGACGACTATGGTGTGGATGGGCCAGTGTTGCGGTTTATTACTTTAGCGAGAGCACAGCAGGGTTAATCCACTGCTAAACTGCAGTTGAAAAGAAAGTAAGTTCCTTTGTCTGAGTCAACATGACAGATGTGAAGCATTCGGCCCGTCCAAGCATTTTGCTTATTGAGGACAATAGCGACGATGCCATGTTGCTCCAGCATGCCTTCAAAGCGGCAAACTGCACAAATCCGCTTCGGGTTGTCCAAACAGAGGACGAGGCTGAGCAGTACCTATCTGGCGCTGACAAATATAGCGATCGTAAGCAGCATCCTTTACCCATCCTGATTTTCCTCGATCTCAACCTATATCAAGGTGATGGCCTCAGCCTGTTGAAGTGGATTCGTCAGCAGCCAGAGATCAGCCGCATCCCGGTCATTGTCCTTACGGCATCTGAGCAACCTAATGATATCAAGCAGGCTTATGCCCTTGGCGCTAACTCGTACATGGTAAAGCCCATAGGCCACGACATGCTAGTTCGCATGGTGGAGGCCAGCAAGCGCTACTGGCTCACGCTGAATATTTACCCTCCCGTTTCCCCTTTCCCACTCCGCTTTTAAAACCGCATGACCTCCACAGAACTAGGTGACCACTCTACCGGTCTTTCCGCTGACCCCAGCTCTACGGCAGACAGTGATTGGCTTGAGATTGGCCGCATTGTTTCCCCCCAAGGGCTACAGGGGGAACTGCGGGTTTATCCCAGCAGTGATTTTCCAGAACGCTTCCTTTCACCGGGAACGCGATGGCTGCAGCATTGTTTGGATGGTCCCAACGGCCTATCGTCTCAAACCGATCCTGCCCCCGTTGAATTACTAACGGGCAGACTCATTCCGAAAAAGGGGCTCTACGTGATCCGCTTAGCGGGGATTGATAGCCGAGACGCTGCCGAGAGCTTACGCAACGCTCGGTTATTTGTCCCCAGTAGCGATCGCCCTTTGCTAGAGGACGGAGAATATCACGTTTCTGATTTAATTGGGCTATCTGTCTACGATCGGGAGACAGGAGACTTTATGGGTACGGTAGTTGACCTTCGAGAAGCGGGCAATGACATCTTAGAAGTGGCTATGCCATCTCTTGGTCCAGACGGTGACATGGCAGATAGCCCTCGCACTGTCTTGATTCCATTTGTTGAACCAATCGTTCCGATTGTCGATATTACTCAAGGCCGCATTGAAATTACGCCGCCGCCAGGACTCCTAGACCTTTAATCGAAGGGCTAAGGGGTAGGAAGATATGTCCGCATCGTGAGCGATTTTGCCAACGTCTTGTATGCGGCGGGATGGCCGGCGAAGTAGCCAGAGAGATAGTACCTTGGTGGTTCGTAGTGGTGTTCAGCGGTGAAGGGCGCTGCAAACCTATCGCCCACAAGGTCATGCCTAACAAAAAAAGCATTGACTCCCGAAATATTACATCCCACGAGGCAATACCCTTTCTGGGCAAGGGCCACCTCAAAAAACTTTAAAGATGCCCCAAAGCAGTCATCTTTCTCCCAAGTATGGGTTTCGTCATAGTCCATACAGTACAGAATCGGCGGGGTAAACTTTGCATTATATTCAACAACAACGACCCTAGGGCTAATGCAGGTAATAGCGTCTAATACATGATAGTCATTGCCGTCGATATCAACGGAGAGCAAGTCAATTTCGCTGGCTTGAATATGGTTAGAAATAAGGGTGTTGATATTGTCTGTTGTAATAAAGGACTGAACGATAGCAAGCTGTTTCCGCTCGATAATCTTAGAAAAATTTGTTTTGATGGCGTTGACCGATTTCGTAGAGGCGTCAATCCACAAGCCTGTCCAGTCTTGAAATAGCAGGGCGAGGGTATTATTCTCCAACCCATTTCCAATGCCAAATTCAACGAACGTTTTATTGATGGTTCCAATTCGATTAAAGATCTCCCGAATGATCCCATCCTCGTCGCTTTGAGAATACACCTTACCGCCAAACGGCATTAAGTGCTTTGGGTCTTGATAGCGATCGCTTGCTCTTAGACGCTCAATCTCCTGAATAATTGGCAGGTGGCTGAGACGCTCTTGAATAACGGTCTCGTAAGCGCGTTCTTGGGCCGCAGAATCGATGGATTGCTTGAGTTTGTGGAGTGGCATAGGCTTACTCTGAATCGATGACCAACATTGAGGTAGGCCCTCCTAACACTGTGGTGCGCTGCAGTGTTCGCCACAGTGCTGTAGAACTGCTGCGGGCCTTGGATTGGACCGCGCATCTATCCTCGGGAGGGCATAACCTCAACTTGGGTTCAGCGTAAACCAAACCCGGACTCGATTCCAGCAATTAGCCCGACGTGCTAGACATCCGAGGATTCCAGCGAGAGCGGCTTTCCTCAATGTGCATGTTGGCGCTGTTCTTTTTGAGATGCCGAGGGCTACTCTCGAAGGAGAGCGATGACGGAATCTCGTTCGGCTCATATTCTGAGCGAATAAAGGCGTCAACTTCAGCATAGGAGGGGTTGTCGCCAGGCGACGTTGGCAGTAACCCCTTACGCAGGGCGGCAGAAAATAGCCCCGTCCCATCGTCGAAGAACCGCTCAGTTGTCGCGCCATACTTGGCGTAAGGGTAGAAAGCCAAGTCTTTTGGTGCTTTGTCTGCCACCCATGACACATAGGCCCAGTACTCGCTGAATGTGCCAAATTCGTTGGCCGAGCGCATCATAAGCAACAGCCAGCTGTCGCTAGACTGAAAATACTGGCCAAGTCGCTGCTTGAATGACAAGAGGTGCTCTTGCTTAAACCACATGTGGTGTGGAATGAACGTCCCTTCAGGATCTGTAAGCGCCTCAACGCCAAGCACAGTTTGAATCCAGCGCTCCCAAGTCGCCACAATCTGAGCGTTCCCCCATTTATTGCCCTGGAGTAGGGCAAAGGAATGCTCTACGGCCTCCTGGCCAGCTAAGTCTTGACGAATCAGCGGCCAAGTTGCCACAGGCAGCAAGTCGCTGTCCCAAACTACGTACCATTCGCTCAGGTCATCAATGCCTTCAGCTGCGCCGAGCTTTAACAGCTGCTGGTAAAACCAGCCGGGAGTATATAGAGATTCCCCCATGTCTAGCTCAGCGCAGATGTCATCCTTAGAGAGGCCGCATCGCTTTTCAAAGAATGGCTCTTCGGGATGGACATAAAGCGGTGCGACCTGCCATGTCTTGGCCTGCTGGCGAAGCAGATCCACTTGGGGTTCAGGCGTGACAATATGAATGGCTCGGGGCGCGTGATGTGTCGTCAATCCCTCCATTACCGCCCGCGTGTTCCAGCGCTGGCGGTAAAGGGGAATGACAATATCGAAGGGTTGTACCATGGTTTTTGTCATTTGTACCTGTGTATCCTGAGCCGTTACACCCCTGATAAAGCAGCCGGTTCATCGCGATACACAACTGGGGCATCGACTGAAACATGCGCCACTGTTGACGGATCTTCTAACCCGACGTCATGGCAATGGGCATCGATACCCAGGCCACCCCGAGGATAGTCCTGACAAACGAGGCTATACGCGTCAATTGCCGCATATAGCTCCTCTTGTGACATGTCGTTCAGATAATCACACTGGCCAATCTCACCTTTGGGAAGGGGTATTGCCAAGTTGCGCCCTCGCTTCTGAAAAATCTTTTCCTGAGATGCCCAAAGGGTCTCTTTGCGCAGCAAAATATCGTGCCAGAGGCTCAACCCGAACGAGCTAATCAGATCCATAATGCGCCGGAAGTCGCGATCGCTAATCCAGTCCATCTGATGGCTCAGGAACGCACCGAAGCCCATGCCGATCGCCACGGCGTGACCATGCAGCAGTCCAGCTTCGATTTCGAAGCCGGGGGACCAGGTATGGCCGTAGGCGTGGGGGCGGCACTGGTGGGTTTCATACAGGTTGCCGTACTCTGCGTCGACATAGCTACGCAGTGCACCGCCCAAAATACGCTGGGATAAGGTGCTGATTGCATCGTCAGGGCCACAGTCCGTCGTGGTACCGAAGCGAGTTGCAATCAGCTCGGGACCGGCTAGCTCCAAATTGCGAAATAGCTCTGCATCCTTGACCACCGCCATTTTCACAATTTCGATGATGCCATGACGCAGCCAGCCTTCACGCAGCGTTTTGAAGAAGAAGCGATCGGTGATGGACAATACGGGCGGATGATAGGCTCCGAACAAGTTTTTGTAGCCAAAGCCGTCACAGCAGGTCCTCGGCGAGGGGCCTGCATCAATGCCCGCCACAATTGATGTGGACAGCATGACGTAGGGCGTATTGCGGTGGTACAGCGCGCAGGCGAGGCCCGCCGTATCCGCCAGGACACCGCCGCCGACAATTAGGACTGGCTCATTGCGGGATACCCCAAGACTCTTAAAGTCACCCAGCATCCGCTCAACGGTGTGGATCCCTTTGTCTACTTCCATCGCGCGATAAACCCGCTTTTTCAGCTCAATACCATGGTGGTGGAAGTAATGTTCAAGCTGCTCACCGTAGTACAAATCGACATTTTCATCGACGAGACAAATACACCGACCTAAGGGAGCATAGATGTCTCGCAGAATTAGCTGCTCTGAATCTAAAGAATGATCGACAAGCCGAATCGACGCAAATGTCGTAGCACTGACCACAGCCTCGATGGTTTGGTCATCCGAAGTGCTCACCACGCATCCTTGGCTTTCACGATAGCTAGAGGTGGGATAAATCGCATGGGGATTTTCCTCAACTAAGCGGACAACCAAGTCGCGATAAAACTCGCCATCCGGCGTATTTAGAAGGTGCTTGAGCAGCTTATCTTGGCCGAGACTAGACGACGGATATAGCCGTTCAGCAAACTTAGACCAAGCTGCACCGGCAGCAGCATCACATGCAGAAACCAGTTCAGCAAGCAGACCAAAAAAAGTACTCAACGGGAAATTGAGACAACTTCGCAGCCTTCGACAGGCAGATAAGCCAGCAACTGCATCTACCGAAGCAAACTCCTGTCCAAGATCATCAGAAAACGCATCGTTGTCGACCAGCGCAAGCAGCAAGGGTCTAAAGGGTGTGCTGCAACAAACGGCTTCAACGGCGCGATCTAGATCCTGGTGTACCAAAGGCTCATTATCGTAAGCGTCGATAAAAGCCCTAACCGCCGAGGTAGTCTTTGTCATTATTGGTTCCGGGAAAAATCTACGACGATGGCTGAGGTAGTAGCACCTTTGCCAAGAGTAACTTAGCACGAGTGTAAAAAAATGAAAGGAAGACAGCAATATTTCGCGATCGCCCTCAGATATAGGGTAAACTGGGAAGCAAGGGTTGCTGGCCCTAATTTACATAAATTTCCAAGCGTCGGAAAGGCTGTGATACCGCAGCGATGAAAGGTTGGCGCAGTCAGGTGTTCATCGAATAAGGCTAGGCAGTATCGCCTAGCCGATACTGCTGCTAGAGACGCCAGATATGTAAAGATTTGTGCATGGCCCGCTTATTTTCACTCAGCTTATCCTTAGGTCTGAAATCGCCGTGGTCTGGTAGCCGAATGCGATAGTAGGAAGCTTGCTGGGGTTACGCTAGAACAGATTTGTGATGGATTGCCATACCGCTGTGTAAAAGTTTCCATCCCCCTGCTCCCGAAAAATTTGAAACGGCGATCCGCGATCACCAACGAAGGGGCGTAGACGCCAGCCAAGCTGCATCCCAACGACAGCGTAGATACCGATCCAAATCCGCAGCAGCAATGTGTTGAGTGGTTGCTCAAGCCGAAAGGCTAAATAGGCGCAGCCGCGATAGAGGTAACGCACGCCATAAATACCGCAAAGTCCGAAGATCAGGACGTGCAGCAGCAGGATGAACTGGTAGTTTTGCGTTGTTAGGGTGAAAAAGAACGCGATGGGGGCAAGGCTAGCCAGCAGGATAGTTGTTGTGCCAATGGTCATCACCATTAATGTCACCGTCTGCAGAAACTTGAAGCTCTGCCCCAGCAGCACGTTAAACGTATAGAGGGACGGGATGCAGATCAGGGCGGTTAGCAGGAAAAGAATGGGGAGTTTTATCCCCGAGGATATGGCCTGAAACAGACCGTTATACATGCCCATCACAAGGCCATAGATCCCGGCTAGGATAGCGCTAAGGATAGACATGGATAAAACGATGCGCGGGAGTTCTTTCTGGGAATGGATTTGCTCAAACAGTGCGGTTTGGGCTCTCAGCAGATAATCCAGGAAATAGAACGATAAGCGCAGTAAATTGCTTTCATCTAGCACCCGTCGCAGCGATCGCATCTCCTCGTGGGAGTAGCTAAATTTGGGTGGAGGGGCCACGGGATTTGAATCTACGGCATCAGCAACTGGTGGCGCGGGCGGATTTTTGGGGGCAGAGCTGGGCTGCGGGGCAGCGTATGGAATGACGTCAACATGCTCATCGGAAGATGCGCCCCGCTTCAGCAAATCATCATCCACGGCTTTTATCTCCAAAGGCGTCTTATATCGACGGTTCTAGCAAATTTGTCGGGCAACCGCCAGACCTGACTGGGGCAGAGATCAACCAAGATGACTCGAACGACTGTCCTGCGATCCCGTGAAGGGTACTACTGCAGGTTGGCGGCACCAAACGTCGCGTTGAATTGACGGCACCAGATGGCTACTGACCCATATTCGTCGATATCTACTGACGCTGGAATCGTATAGCGTTGGGTGCCGCTCACCTGGGTCAAGGGAGAAATCGAAACGTAGCTGCCTTCGTCAATCCCGTAGGCCGGTGGGCTAGCAGCGCTCAGGAAATTATCGGACTGATGCAGCACCACGAATAGATCCGGACCAGGGTCAGTGCTAAAGTCATCGCTGAATTCAACATAGCGCTGGTCACCCTCTTGAATAATGGTTGCTGTCCCCGTTGTCGGGTGTTCTGCAGCCTCAAAGGTTCCCGACAAAAGAGGGCCAGCTGCGGGAGTGGGCTCAGCTGCGGTTATGCTGGTTTCCGGTGAGCTTTCTTCAGAGTCAGCGCTGACAGATGACGGTTGTGAGGGAGTGGAGTCTTCGGGCGCTGTGGTTGTCGGTGTGGTGCAGGCGGTGGCAACGGACAGAACAATTAACAGAGCAATATATTTCATTGGGATAGTTTCCTCTATTGTGGCGACGGATATCAAACTCATCCGTACTGCGTATCACTGTAGACCGCTACCCTGAACGAAACCTGAATATGGCGTAACGAGTTTGGCAGAGTATTCTCACCATGGTTTCATCCCCTGTTGCGGAAACGCCAATCTCTTTTAGCCAATTTCTTTCAGCCTAGGGCTCTGTACTGTTGCGAATGTCTTTAAACCGCTGCTTGGCCTCTGCAAATGCCTCTGCCATCACGGCCTGAATTCGCTCAGGATCCGGTGTTTTGCCCCCCATAATGTCGCCAAAATAGACGCAAGCGCCCTCCCCCAGAGCCCAAGTGTAGGCGGCTGCCCAAGAGGCGGCAATGACGCTGCCCAAGCCAGGAACTAGCTTAATCAACTCTCGCCCCACCGCCTGGGCCAAAAAGCCTCCAGCGATGGCACTCACAAGGCTTCCCGCCTGCGATCGCGTCAGGGTTTGGCCATAAAGCTGCCCAATCAGCCCCACCATGGAGATCTGCAGGGCAGTAAGGACGGGCATGGTGGCAAAGGGCAGAGGAACCGCCGCTAGAGTCGCCGCCATGATGCAGAACGGCATGATGTAGCGTCGCCCCACATCGCGGTACAGCAGCCCAATTTGCTCTCCCGCACCACCATCTAAAAGCTGGGCGATCGCACGGGACTCCGCCTCGGGCAGCAGGTTAGCCAACTGATCGCGCAATGCCTCCAGCCCATAGAATACTGGGCTATAGCCGTCTTCCTCTAGGGTGAAGTCGATCAAAACAGACTGGTCCCACAGATCTGTCAAAGCCGTTTGATGCTCAGCGTAGGCTCGCTGCACCGCCTCGAATTCAGGGGGATGGGGAGGGTGATCCGCTTGGGGAGGATAGATTTCGTGCAGGCAGGTGACGGCCAGCAAACAGGGAATCTCAGGATGCTGCTGCCGCAGCTCGGACACAATTTGCCTTAGGGTTTCTGTGGCGAAGTCAGCCGCCTTCACCGTCATAATAAAAATGCGGGCGCGCTGCGTCGGCTGCTCTAGGTCTTTGACCAGCTCATCAACCACATCGTCTGCCAACTGACCGACGTCCCCCAGCCCCACGGTATCGGTAAACACAAGCAGGGGGAGATCGGTTGAAGGATAGAAATAGCGCTGCGTATGTTGCGTATGGGGCTGGAACCCTTGCCCCACAATGTCAGCAGGAACGCCAGTAATGCCGCGTACAATAGAGCTTTTGCCGGACTGGGGCTTGCCAATAAGCAGCACTTCTGTCGTCGGCAGCTGCGATCGCACAGACGCCAGAATTTCGGACATTCTGGCATCGCTGACTTTAAACCAGCCGAGGGCCGTCTGAGTGATGCGGTTGATTGGGTTAAACCGTCCCACAGGTTTTCTCCTTAGTAGTCAGTATTAATCAGTTTTTCTTAACTCTGGCGCGATATAACCTGAGAGCGACTTGCAGACATGCGCTAGTGGTTTAGCATATCTTTGCATGCAATTGCACTCGACTAGCTCGGACGTTTGGCCCAGGAGACTTCTACAATCATGCCCCCAGTATCATTTCCAACGGCAGCAGCAGCGTTAGCGATGCTCATCGCGCTGGCGTCCCCATCGACCATTGTGGTCATGCCTCGGTCTGCTGCCGCCCAGACAGCAGGTACCTCGCGTGACTTTGCCCTGCCCGAATCAGTATCGAGTGGTACTGTGATTCGCATCGATGGCTCCGATAGCATGAGAGGCATCAACCAGACCCTACAGGACGGGTTCGAGCAGGCTTATTCTGACACAGATGTGCAAACGGAGTACTCTGGTACGGCAGCGGCCCTGGCGGCTCTGGCCTCAGGTGACATTGATTTGGCGGCTATTGGGCGACCGCTGACGGATGAGGAAAAGGCGCAGGGTCTAGTTTCGATTCCCATTGAGCGCCACAAGATTGCGCTGATTGTTGCTCCCGATAATGGATTTGATGGCAGTCTGACTACCGAGCAGTTTAGCCAAATCTTTCGTGGTGAGATTACAGACTGGTCGGCGGTGGGTGGTGAACCAGGGGCAATTCGCCTGGTGGATCGGCCAGAGATGAGCGATACCCGCCAGGCATTTCGAGGATACCCGGTCTTTCAGCAGGCTCCCTTTGAAGCGGGCGATACGGCGGTTACCTTGCCTGAAGACAGCACTCAAGCTGTTATCCAGGACCTAGGCGGCGATGGTCTCGGCTACGCGATCGCAGACCAGGTGTTTGATAACCCCAATGTTCGCATTGTGCCCATGCACAATACCCTACCCGACGATGAGCGCTATCCGTTTTCTCAGCCGTTGGCCTACGTCTACCGAGGTGACAACCCCAGCCCTGCTGTGCAGGCGTTTTTGGGCTACGCCACAGCGCCGCAAAATGATGAGGTGTTAGAAGCTGCGCGAGTAGATGCGGCTCTTTCCTCTATTGATGGTCCGGCTGCTGGCGCTGCCACCGGTGACGCCACCGGAACAACGGCGATCGCTGGAGACGCTGTGCCCGGTGAGCCCGCTGCCGATGGCCTTGCCGATGATGTATTGCCCGATGGTGTCGCCGCCGATGATGTTCTGGTGGGCAGCGCTGCCGGAGACGCCACCATAGAGGGAGCAAATGACGTTGAAATCGAAGAGGACGAGGCGGGGATTTGGCCTTGGTGGTGGCTGCTCCTCCTGCTGGGGCTACCGCTGTTGCTTTTCCTGCTGCTGCGTCGCCGCCGGACCGATGTGCCTCCGGCTGCTGCCCCGGCTGACGATCTAGATCCGGCAGCACCGCCGGTGGCTGTGCCCGATGTTGATCCTGCCGTGGGCATGGTGCCGGGCGCCGCTTCTGTTCCGCCCGCTGCCGTAGTGCCCGGAGCGGATTCTGTCGCCCCGCCCCAGATTGCCGAGGTGATGCCAGAGTCTCCGGATGCTCCCCTGTCAGGCGGGGTAACGCCCGAGGCCCCGGCTCCCATTGCCAGCGATCGCTCCTCCGCTATCCCTGTTGTGGGTGGGGTAGCAGCGGCAGGTGCAGCAGCAGGTTTGATGGCTGGACGTTCGGCGGATATACCCGCTATTGTGCCGGGGCGCGAGGGTGAAGCAACCCGGCTGTCCCTCTCGCCTCAGCTTTCTAACACACTTGATGCCGACTGGGCCTTCTCTGCGGAGGACGCTGCCGACGTTGCGGCCCAGCCTGGTCCGCTTCTGTTGAAGCTATACGATGCTACTGATGTAGATCTAGCCGATGGCACTGGTCCGCTTGTGGGGCAGTACCATTGCGACAAGAACAGTCAGGATCTGCAAATTCCTGCAATGGAGGGCGATCGCGACTACGCCGCTGAGCTGGGCTACCAGTCGGTAGAGGATCAGTGGATACCGCTGGTCCGTTCTGAAAAGGTCCGATTGGTCTCCCCAACGACGGATACTGTAGCAGGCACGGTGACGGGCGTCGTTCCCGATGTCGGTATGGCTGCAGATACCGATTTAGACATCGACAGCAGCGCAATGGGCGCGGGGACGGCGGCGGCGGCAGCGGCAGCAGCGGCAGCGATGGCGGCTTCGCCTGCAATTGGGACGTCTTTGGGTGCCCTACCTACAGAAATTGAGTCTGAGGATCTAGCACCGGCTGACAAGACGCCGCTTGAGCTAGAATCCAGCGCGCCTACTGCGTTCAGCCAGAGCGCACCCAGTCACGTTACGCTGCATATCTCTGATGGGGAAGCGGCCATTGCCCAGTGGGCTGTCTCTGAGAAGGACCAGCAGCGGCTACAGATCTCCAGCGACAGTCAGCTTGAGCTGCGGGTGCATGACGTCACCGCAATTGACTTTGACCAGCAAGCTTCCCTCGGAACCCAGACCTACGTCTTGAGCCCTGACCAGGACAGACAGCAGGTCACCGTACCCATCGGCGATCGCGACTATCTGGCTGAACTGGGCTACCTCGATAGGCAGGAGGGATGGACGACCCTAGCCCGCTCTAGCCACATCTACATCCCTAACGGCAGTCCGGCTGTTTTGCCGATTGGCCAGCTAGACCGCCACAGCTCTGTCGAAGCTGATGGCCTGCCGCCACGGGATGGTCTTGCTGGCGGGGCCGCCGTTGCGGTTGGTCTTGGTGCCGTTGCCCCTACGACAACCCTAAGCGGACTCTCCGATGCGCAGATCAGCCAAATTATCTTGGTGCCCTCCAGCCCGCTTCGGGCCTATGTGTATTGGGAGATCTCTGAGGCGCAGCGAGCGCTGCTAAAGGAGCAGGGTGGCCGCCATCTGAAACTGCGGGTGCATGATGCCACTGGTCTGGACATCGACTATCAGCCCCCCCACCACACGATGGAGTTTAATTGCCAGGAGAGCGATCGCGACTGTCATGTGGTCATTCCCACAGGCGATCGCGACTACATTGCTGAGGTGGGCTACACCACCGATGATGGAGACTGGCTACGCATCATCCGCTCCTTCCACACCTGGGTTCCCAACTGACCCTTTAGTCTCAATTTCACCTCAATACCCGCTTATCACCCGCCAAACTATCTTATGAGCCTATTCTTCGATCTGTTGTGTGCTGTCAACAGCCCCAATCAACGCGCCAGCGTCGACCAGCTCAGGGCGATCGCCGATGTTCTAGACCTTGCCGCCCAGCACTACGGCGTTACCCCGGCGGAGGTGCAAACGGCCCTTTCCGCGATTGGTCCCCATCTGCGGGCCGTGCTGCAACAAAAAGTGAGCATCATGCAGCAGCCTGCGGAGCTGACCGTTCATCAGCTGGCTGAGACGGAAACAGATGATGCCATTCGCACTATCGTTTCTCCAAGTGTCTATGGCGCGATGAGCAGCACCATTGCGGCCCAGACGTCTCTGTCGGATGAGACAGCAGGAGAGATCCTGTCAATGCTGATTCCTGCGGCGATGCACTTGCTCGATTTAGGTGCTCAATACAATGTCAGTAACGGCAATCTTTTGGTCTCGCGCTTCCTCAACAGCGATCACAAAGAGGATTTGGATCTGGGTAAGGTGGCCTACTTTATCCGTCGCATGATGGATGTTCCTGCGGCCTGAGGGGCGCGCCGCTAAAAAAGGGGCACGCCGTATGCCCCTTAGTGATCTAATTAGCGATCGCTACGCAGCCATTGCCTCTTCTCCTGGTGTCAGCGCGGCCAGCGGGTTTTCAGCCGCAGCGGTGTCATCAAACGGCGCAGACCCACGCTCGGAGGTCATGGCCCCCATTGGCGCTTCAAACAGCTTGATGTTGCGGAACTCCCCTGTGAGGTCGGCCTGCCCCCCGTCGATGTTGAGCAACGACAGGTGGTCATAATCTCCAGTGATCACTTGACCAATAGCGACATCTAGAGTCTGCCAGCCTGCAGCGGTGACTTGATCAGAAACATCCTCAGCAACGCTCCAGTTTTCCGTGCCCGAGAGCTTGACCATGTTTTGGCGATCGCTCTCGCTGATGAACACATCCTGGTCAAACCCAATGGCCTGAATGCTCCCTTCGCCACTGCTGCGGAACTCCAGCTGCATCATGGTGTCGGGGGTGATGGCATAGTCAAAGCGAATGGATTTGAGGGTGTTTCCGCTCAGGCTGACGGGGCTTTGGGCCAGGGTCAGACTGGGAGATGGCATGTCGCTGCCCAGATCTGGCATGGGGCTGTCTGACACAGGATTGGCTGGTGCAGGCATCTCTGGCTGGGGAGTTCCTGGTGTTGGCCCCTCTGACACAGTGTCGTCCATACCGTCGTTGCTAGGCGCATCATCGGATGCGTTTGGCGGAGCATCGTTGGCGGCGGGGATGCCTACAGGAACAAACTCCACATAGTCAACGCGGGCATGCTCAAAGCTTTGCTCTTGCCCCCGCAGCTCAAACGTGTCGCCAGCCTCTAGGGTCACGCCGGTTGCCACAGTGCGCTGCACTTGATTATCGCTGCTAATCGCTGCACTCCCGAGCGTTTCCGACAGCTGCCACGCCTCTAGGGTCTCGCCGTTAAGGCGTGCCTCTAAGCTGGCCATGCCGTCTGTTTCGTCAACGTAGGATACAACCACGTCATAGGTTCCCGATGGCCCGTCAAAGGTCTGGCTTGCCGTGCCGCTCTCATCTGTCGCACCGCCCCGGAAGCTAATGACTTGCTTGCCAGACACCTTATCGTTTGCCTCAAGCCGGTACCCTTCCAGGGTCATATCTTCCGCTTCAACGCGAATGGGGTTCATCGCGCTGGCGTCTGGGGCCATGTCTTGACCCGCATTTGAGCCCCCATCTGGAGTCATACCTGAACCCGTATCTGGGGCCATATCCTGACCGGCATCTGGGCCGTCTTCACCGGCGGGCGGAGCCGGATCTATTGCGTCATCGCTGCTGGGGTCAGCTGCATCCCCATTAGCGTCATCACCCATATCGGCTATAGGCTTATCGGCTACAGGCTTATCGGCTATAGGCTTATCGGTGACAGTATCCTCAGAAATAATGTCATCAGGAGCAACCTCATCAGGAACATCCTCAGCATCGGGAGCGCTCTCGACAACCGGGGGAGCCGGGTCTGTCATAGGCGGGGTAGACTCTGGACTGGCACCCGTCGTTTGCAGAATATCTTGAACGGCGTTGAACTTAGGAGAGCTGTCTTGATAGAGGCTTTCACGGATGCCCCAGCTGCCGTATTTGCCGGCTTTATAGATGTCACTGTAGTTAGCAAAGGTCCCGCCATCGCTCACCGCTTGCCAGGTGTCGAAATACTCCTTGTAAGCCTCGCCAATGCGAGGGTCGCGGTTGGCCTTGATGAATAGATTTGTGATAGCGCTATTGTTCTCAACACCGCTATGGCCAACGAGGTGCTGCCCCCCTTCATAGGCCACCAAATCAAGCCCCGCTTTGTCAGCCAGCGTAGCGTAGTTGTCCATCCAGTCCTTGGCCAGCTGTATCGCGCCTCCCTCAGGGCCACCATCCAGCACACCGCCTTGGGTAATTTCTTTGAACAGCTTGCCCATCCCACCATCGGCATCGCGGGTCCAGCTTTGGACTTGGGATTGGTACTTGGGACTGCCGATGTAGCCGCCAAAGTAGGGGGCAATGGCGATCGCGTCGATGCCAAGCTCCTGATACGATTTGCCGGTAGCCTGCAGCGCTTCTAATGACTTTTCCGCTGTGTTGGGGTTGGCGGCCTGCGCCCCCAGAACGCCGATTACTCTACCCTTGTCCGCCCCAAAGACGTCGTCCCAAATTTGGGTGATTTCGCCCGTGCGCTGCCCGAACCACTTTTGCCGCTTTTCAGAATCACTGCCCGTGGAGAAGGCTTGATTCCCCTGTTCTTTGGCGTAGCGTGCTTGCTCAAATTGGCCGTTCCACACTTCATTGGAGAATTCGACATGCACCTTGAGGCCGGGGTCCAGGTTCTCCTTGACATACTCGGCAAAGTTGCGCACGTAATCATCGGTGGCCTTGTGGGGTAGGGTAAACCAGGGATCGATACCGGTTTCGTTAGCCAGCTCTACCATCACCTCAACGGGGACACCCTGACCGTAGTACTCAGAATCATTGGCGTCGGGCCGATTTCCCCAGCGGCTTTGGTCAGAGTCGTTCGTCTCCATCCAGTCCATAAACCGCAGCGTTTCGTACCCTTCGAGGCTTTTGAGAAAGTCGGGGTTGAAGGTTTGGCCGGCGATCGCTTCGTGCTCTTCGGGGACAACGCGAATGTTGCGCAAGTAGTCGCCGCTGCCGCTAGGATCGGTCTCGGTGATGCGGAGATTAATATTTTCTCCAGGCTTAGCGTAGAAGACGTCACGACCTGGCTTAGAGGCCCCGCTGTCTTTTTGAGCCCCATCACGGTACTGAATCGTGCCCTCTCCTTCGTAGAGCACCACAAAGCGTCGCCCTTGATTGTCATTGGGTAAAAGAGTTCCGACGCTGGTAAATTGGCCACCATCAAGGGACGTCACCCAGCCATCGTCATCGAGCTGTAGTTTGTCGTTCTCTTTGGTATTCCAAGTACTGTCAGTGTGGGTCAGCCAATCACGGGAGCTTTTGAAGTAGTCCATGAAGGGATATTGCGTCGCCCAATCGGCAACGCTCATGAGATTAGTGCCCAAAAAAGTACTGTTAGCGGTGGAATCCATGGAAGGTTGTCTCCAAAAAAAGTTGAATATGTGAGGCAAGGCAAGTGCCTATACGCCGACCTCATGTCGCCAAAGTAGATGGCGTCTCTTCTGCACTGTGCTGCAGGCTTAAGCTGGCAAACACAAACAAAGCCAGTAGCAGCTAAACCTGTAAGCGGTCGAGTGAGACCGAATGAATGTGAAGATGCACATTGTGGCTCACCCCCGGCTGTCGCCGTCCCCCTTGGCTTTCGCAAAGCGCGTCCACAGGACGCAGGGGACTATAGGGGGTCTCCAACATATGCAAGTACATATGGAATTGGTATGAGATCAATACACGGTAAACAGTGCTACAAAGACTGCAATAAATAGGTAGCGCCCTAATCCAGTGAAGGTAGACGAAACTGCTGCGGGACTACGGTCTGTAAGACAGATGATAAGACTGACGCAAGCTGATGCTGATTCGGCAAGAAAGTATAGCTGGGTAAACCCTGGCAGTGCAGTCTTCGGATGTATGGTCTAATGCAAATCGGCCCCATCCATTACGTTAGAGAGCGAATCAAATTCGCTACGGCTGACCCGTTATCTACAGTTCAGCTTGAGTCACATTGAGTTACCGTCAATGCTCAACCAGGTGCCTTGACGGGTGCATTTGAGTAAAGTTCCATGCAAGCTATAAAAAAGCTTGGTTGAAGTAGGTGTCGAGCGGGAGACAAGATGTAAATGCTCGTGCGTAGAAGTACGTAAAGAGAAGACCAAGGTGTGAGAAAACCCATAAAGAAATGCTTTTATAGCGCCCGTTGAGCGATAGAGCACGGTGAAATGTTCTAGACTCCGCGCTCCGCGCGGAGTCTAGAACGCACCTTTGTCCTAGCCGATGTGGCGATTGCTATACTTCCTTTTGTGCGAATTTCTTGCCGTAGAAATAATCGGAGAAAAAAGGAAGATTGTCTCTTGGTTCCTGTAAGCAAACCGACATTAAATATTACGGAAAACTTCGCTTTTGCGTTCGTTACTCCTGGCTATGCGCCAGACTTCCAGCGATGTAAGCTATTGTGCT
>JBARYO010000788.1:0-1815 GCA_049647905.1 Elainellaceae cyanobacterium
CCGCCGCGAGATTTTTGCGCTGCGCTGCGTCAAAGTGCCCACCAACCGGCCCTCATTGCTGAGGTCAAAAAGGCGTCTCCCAGCAAAGGGGTGATTCGGGAAGACTTCGACCCCGTGGCGATCGCTGCGGCCTATGAACGGGCTGGAGCGGCCTGTATTTCGGTACTCACCGACAGCAAGTTTTTTCAGGGCAGCTTTGAGTATCTGAAGCAGGTGCGCCAAGCGGTCAGCTGTCCGGTGCTGTGCAAAGAATTCATTATCTATCCCTACCAGATGTATCAGGCGCGGGCGCATGGGGCCGATGCCGTACTGCTGATTGCCGCTATCCTGTCAGACAAAGACCTGCAGTACTTTGTTAAGATCGCTAAGGTGCTAGGCATCACTCCCCTAATTGAGGTCCATACCTTAGCCGAACTCGATCGCGTCCTTGGGCTAACGGGTGTTTCTCTCATCGGCATCAACAACCGCAACCTGGAAACCTTTTCAGTCCACCTAGAAACAACCGAAGGTTTGATGCTGGCGCGTCACGATGCTCTCACCGCTCGTAACTTGCTCGTCGTGAGTGAGTCTGGCATTCATGCGCCAGAGGATTTGGCGCGGGTTCAGGGCAGCGGGGCCAATGCTGTGCTGGTTGGCGAGTCTCTTGTCAAGCAGGATAACCTTGAGCAGGGCGTGCGTAACCTATTGCAGGCGCAAGCGTAGCTGCGATTCATCGTGCTAGCTAGTAGCCCCTAATCTAGTAGTCCCTATCAGTGCGCTTTACCTCCACATTAGTTCGCCATCACGTGACTCAAATATGAAAACAATCCCGCTGCCGTCCCATGTGCATTATGAGGCGCTCCTACAGCTGCTAGAGCAGCGAACTCTGCAGGCCCTGGACCATTCGTCTCCCCAGCGTGAGCAGGTACTGGAAATTATTATTACTCTGCGGAAGGCGATGTCTCTGCAGAAGCGGCTGGAGGAAGCCTGCGATCGCGAAAAGTTGGCAGTCGAGCATCGATGGTCGCTCAACGATCAAGTGATGCCGGGAGCACAGTAATTGTCCACAGCTCCAGACTACGTTAGCTTGCGGGTGCTCTCAGGTTTACGATCGCGCCCATCGTCCCCATGATCCACTAGCCATGCCCGAGCAAACTCAATCGCCGATGGGCCATCGGAAATTTTGCCCTCAGCATGGGCAAGAGACAGGCTCTCTAGCAGCTGACCAATGCGGGGGCTGGGCTTTAGCGAGAGCTGAGCCATCAAATCATGACCGGTTAGCAGCGGGGTAGGGTGGGCAATGGGATCGGTGGCATCAACGAACCGCTGCATCATCTCCGTGAGGCGATCGCGATAAGCCCCCAAGGCGATCGCCATCAGGGCGCAGGCCGGGAAAGCGGGTCCAGCTTGCTTGAACAAATCGTACTGCTGTCGCCTTGTCAGAGCCTGCCATAGGGGATGCCCATCGGTCGCGGTATCCCCGCTAGAATCTACATCTAGACGCTGGCGCATTTGACGCAGCAGCAGGACGGCCTGGACCTCCGCACGGCTGCACTTTAGCTGCCACAGTTGCGCTTCGGCTCGGCTGTCATCAGCGGTCAGGCAGGACAGTTTGGCGACTTTAATCCAGCTTCTGCCTACGCCAGCAGCCTGCTGCTGATCCCGAAGCCAGCCCAGAATGCAGGGCGTAAAAGCAGGATTAGCTTGTGATAACATAGTCGCCGCCCCATCAATACGATCCACCTCGGCCAAGCTATCTGGCGTAATGTCAGGGAGCCAGGGCTGTAAGAGGCCATCCTGACAAGCCTGTCTCAGTTGTTCAGTCCCACCATAGGG
>JBARYO010000789.1:0-5061 GCA_049647905.1 Elainellaceae cyanobacterium
CTACCGCACCATCGCTAGATCTAGAGCGTACTCCTGACGCTAGCCCAGCCGCCGAAGACGCCTCATTAGACGGAGCAATCGCAGCGGCCATAGCACCAGCTGACCTCAAAACTGAGGCACAAAAGACCAAAGGCCAAACCAAAATTCTGATTTGTCAAAAAGGCAGCTGCTGGAAAAAGCGCAACGGACAGGCGGTGTGCGACTGGTTGGAGCAGCGCCTGAGCGATCGCGACCTCAGGGATGCTGTCACGATCAAGAAGACCGGCTGTATGGATCGGTGTAAGAGCGGCCCCAACTTGGTGGTTATGCCTGGGAAAACCCGCTATAGCCGCGTGGGCCGCTCAGATGTCGATCAGTTGATTGACCAGCATGTTGCGGCTACAGTGTGAGCCAGTAGGGCCTGAGCGATCGTGAACCTTGCGCGATATTTATTCGATGACGGGATCTACCAGCGATCGCGACAGTTCTGTCTGCTGGTGGTTTGCCAAGATAGCAGGTTGCAGAGCCGATAGCGCTCCTCGGTAATAGGGATCGGCAAGGGTGCCCAACTGCTCTGGGTTGGCCGACAGCTCACGCCGCTGAGCCGAGGTTAAAGACAGCTCAATGGAGGGTGTGATTCCGCGCTCGCTGATGTCTGTCCCTTTTGGCGTGTAGTAATGGGCAACGGTAACCGCCAGCCCGGAGCCATCCTGCAATTCATGGACAGCCTGCACGAGGGCTTTGCCGAAGGTCTGGGTGCCCAACACCAGGGCGCGACCATTGTCCTGCAGCGCTCCGGTCAAAATCTCGCTAGAGCTTGCTGAGCGATCGTCAACCAGCACCACCAGAGGCAAGTCCGTCAGCGCAGTGCGGTTGGCATAGGTGTCTTCGCTGCGGCCATTGCGGTCCACTGTCTGAACAATGGCGCCTTCGTCCAGCCACATACGAGAGATTTCAACGCTGGCTTGCAGCAATCCCCCTGGGTTACCGCGCAAATCCAGGACAAATGCGTCTGCGCCCTTTTCAAGCAGCTCCTGAATGGCTTGCTCCATTTGCTCTGAGGCATGGGCACTAAACTCGCTGAGGTAAATATAGCCCACTTGAGAATTTTGCTCGGTCCGTAGCGCCGATGTGACAGCAGGGACTTCGAGGATCGCCCGCGTAACTGATACATCGAACTCTCGCATGGCCCGCTGTCCGCCCCGTGCCACCCGGAGTGTAATCGGGGTTCCTGCTTCGCCCCGAATTAGCTGAGCGGCATCCTGGACAGTCATGCCGGCGGTTGACTGTCCCTCAATTGTCAAAATGCGATCGCCAGCCTGTATTCCTGCTAAGCCAGCGGGCGAGTTGTTGAGGGGGGAGAGCACTGTGAGCTGTCCTGTGACGGGGTGGACCTGCAGCCGCAGGCCAATTCCCGAAAATTCCCCCGACGTCTGGCTCGTCAGTTCAGCGTATTGCTGCGGATCCATGAACCTTGTGTAGGGATCGTCCAGTCGGCCTAGAGATCGTTTTAAGGCATTGTAAGCATCGTCTACAGAGGCATAATCACGGGCCAAAAGCCGTTCTCTGACCACAAGCCAATCGGTCTGGTTAAAGCTAGAGTCAACATAATCTCGATTGACAATTTGCCACGCTTCATCTAAAACCGCTTTTGGGCTATCTGTCAGTGCTGAAGCGGTTGCATCGTCAAGGGCTAACGCTGGTCTAGCGGCCGGGGCCAGAAGCAACATTCCAGCTGCCACTGCTGTGGCAACACGGCTAGTCGTAACGGTGTGAGCAAGATGAGCGAGAAACGAGTAGGTCATCACGATGTACCGTGTGAAAATCAGCTAGACGCACGACGACGGGCGCAGTTCACCCCTGATATTTGACGTTCTGGTCCGCTTCAACGTCCGCCGCTATATCAACATGGCCTGAACCTAGGACTCGGGATGCTGAGAGGCGCGTTGGATAAGACGATAGCGGCTATCTTAGGGTAGTCGTGGCATCTGACGTTATCTTAGCCTCTACACCATAGCGGGTGTCACTTGACTGCATCCTGAATTGACGTGCCAGTTGCTCTAGCGGCTTAGTGGCGTTAGAGCGCATGATAAGGCTCCACAGGCTCGTGACAAGTTGACAAGCAACGTGAAAATTTATCGAGGCTTCGTAGACCTTGATGAAAGATTTAGATTGTATGAGTAACCCCTCGCGATGGCTAGCAATTGCGCCTAAGATTAACTAGGCTAAGTCATATTGTGGCTAGAGCTGACACAGAACTATCTAGAGGCTCCAGGTAATCTCAAACAGTCTGAACACTTATCCTCATATGACTGGATAAATACGCGGACTGTGGCTTTGCTTGTGCTCTTGCGCTATTGTGGTGTGGCTTCAGTAGCGCGTTGGTGCGCTACTGAAGCCTATACTCCCGCAAGGCTAGTAACCATCGTGTTGGTGCGGAACTGTTAACCTATGGAACAACGAGCCCGATCCCAGGCGGATTTAGATACGGACCATTCCAAACGAGCAGGGCGGCGTTCAACATCACGCCGAGAAAGTTTGGCAACCCCCGGAATTGTCATGCTGAGCTTGGTTGCCTTAGCCGCTATGGTGGTGTCTCGGTTCCCTATTGAGATAGGGAACCTGAAGCAATCTAAGCAACCAACATCAGAAGCATTTCGCATTGCTGTCAACAAGGCAATGTCAGCAGCAGAACTTACTCAAACTGCGACATTCCGCGAAGACTGGCATACCGTTGCCACGCTATGGCATGACGCCATCAAAATGATGCAGGCTGTGCCGTTACGCAACAAAAGCTATGCCCTTGCCCAAAGCAAGGTCGACGAATATCAACACAATCTCGACTACGCTAAAGACAATTCAGCGACTCGGCCTGCGAAAATCGACTCAGCTAGCGTTTGGTCCACCAACTCCGTTAGAGAACTCGTGACGGCGATACAGGGGCCTCCCTCTCGTTCTCTGGTCCTGAGCACCCAGTGCAAGGAAATTTTGTACTACGGCAATAGCCAGATTGAGCTTGTTCACGGAATTGTCAATCAGTACAGCAATGTAGACAATAATCTCAGCGTTTCCTTCCTAGAAAAGATCGTGGCGCAGCAGATCATAGAGGATACGGTTTGGACGCTAGGATCCCCAAAGGAAGATATTTACGCCATCGAAGGAACGCCGGAGCGCGTCAACCGCTACGACTCGCTGGATATGGAGGTGCTTTACTATGGCGACGACATTGTTGAGCTGCGAGAAGGTCTAGTTGTGGCCTACAGCAACTATGACAAGACACTCAATGCGTCAGTCTTTCCAATCCTACAATCGCCCCAAGGCGATCCTGATTTGCGCTGGAGTATTGGGGATCGTCGTGAAGATGTGTTCCAAGCACAGGATACACCGACTCAAATTCAGCGGCGAGATTCATTTTGTGAAGAGGTGATTCACTACGGCACCAGCACCGTCAACCTCAGCAACGGTATCGTTACTGGCTATGACAATGCTGGCGGTAATTTGCGGGTGCGCTAGGGAGTATGTTGGCTGGCGACAATGTGAGGAGGTTTATCCCGCTGCTTTGACTGGTTGCCCTGCACCACTAGAAGCGTCTCTAGACGAAGTACTCACCTCGTCTATTGTTTTGAACTCGATATGATTGAGCAGCGTTGTGACGAAGGAAAACAACAGAAACGGCAGTGAGAGCACTAAGATTAGGCCGACGGTCGTCAGAGCATAGATTGGTCGGCTCGTACCCATCAACGCTAATGCCGCCGCTAGACTCAGGAAAATGACGCCAAGCCAAACAATGATTTGGCCGTAAATATCTCCAAAGGAGAGCGTGCACATCACACGATAACGCTGAAAATTGTTTATGGTCATAGTGACGAATGTATTGGTATATCGCCCAGTCGTGTAAACTCGTGGTTCAAAGTACCTTCAGCGTAGTCGGTCTCTCGAAAGACTAGGGCGATCGCTAAGCTCTTCTTAATAGTATTGATACAGGCCTTTACATAACTCCAGTTATTGTTACCGAGAATATGGCACGGGAAAGCCTCGCCATTCACGGCGGGGATGCGCTTGCGCCTTAGCTTCCGCTCCCCATTGGCCGCTCCAAGCGTAGCCGATCTATCCAATCTTCTATAAGCTGAGTCATTGTCTTGTCCCTTTCGTCGGCTACGTCTCTGAGCTTTTGCAGGCGCTCTTTAGAGACCCTAACGTTTAGGCGTTCTTTGGCCATAGTGTCTACCCGTTGTCTACCCATACATGCTAACATAGGTCTATGAAGACGTTGAAGTTTAAGCTATACGAGCACAAGCGGAACAGATACCTGAAGCGGACCATCAACGCCGCTGGGTGTATCTGGAATCACGGCATTGTTCTCCAAAAGCGCTACTACCGCATGTGGGGCAAGCACCTCAATTGCTCTAAGCTTCAGTCTCATATTGCCAAGCTGCGCAAGCGTAACCCGTTTTGGCAGTTGGTCGGCTCTCAAGCTGTTCAGGATATCTGCCAGCGAATTGAGAAGGCGTATCAACTGTTCTTCAAGCATTACGGCAAGGGCTATAGGCCGCCGAGCTTTCAGAAGGTGAGGCGATATAAGTCGTTCACCCTCAAGCAGGCAGGCTACAAACTGCTGGGCGGAGGGCGCATTAAGAAAGTCTATCAGTACTGGAACTCGCGTGAAGTAGAGGGCAAGGTAAAGACCGTCACGGTGAAGCGTACGCCCTTGGGCGAGCTATTTAGACCCGCGGTGGTGGACCAAGAGACTGAGCCAATCCGCAGCGTCGAGACGGGTAAAACCGCTGGCGCTGACTTCGGGCTAAAGACGTTTCTCACTCTGTCAGATGGCACTCAAGTCAGCTCCCCTGAATTCTTCAAAGCGTCTATCAACCGGGTGAGGCAAGCTAGTCGCAAGTTGTCCAGCAAGCAGAGAGACTCTCGCAACTGGAACCAATCGCGGCTACATCTGGCCCGCTGCCATGAGGCAATAGCTAACCGCCGCCGCGATTGGTTTTGGAAGCTAGCCCACCGACTCACTGATGCCTACGATGCCCTCTATTTTGAGACGCTAAACCTGAAGAGGATGAAGCGGCTATGGGG
>JBARYO010000790.1:0-6248 GCA_049647905.1 Elainellaceae cyanobacterium
ACGTTAGGGCATAGTGCTGGCGGGTACGAGCAGAGTTGGGTGAATCATATCAAGTTGCTTCGTAGGCTGGCGCTACTGTGACGGTAAATTAACATCGCGCTGTAGATAGAGCTGCGCCGCCATCAACCTTTAGGGAACACGATCAAGCGACGCCTGAAAACTTAAGATTTGTTGCTAAGTATTGCTGTTATCGTTTGTTATCATAATGAGTAGGAAGTTTCGTGAAGAAACGTTGCCCGTCAGCACTGCGCTTCGTGCATTGGACGCCAGCGCTCACCATGCCGAAAAGAGGGATATAACCATTGGTCAATCAGTGTAAGATTTTGGTCGTTGACGACGAAGCAGCTATCCGTCAAATCTTGTCCACGCGGTTGTCCATGGGGGGCTATGACGTCGCGGCGGCGTCAAATGGTCAAGAGGCGTTGAAAATGTTTGCTGAAGAGCATCCTGACCTAGTGGTCTTAGATGTGATGATGCCTAAGATAGACGGTCTTACCGTTTGTCGGGAGCTGCGCAAAACCTCTGATGTCCCTATCATCATGCTGACGGCTCTCGGGGAGATTGCCGATCGGATTATTGGACTGGAGATGGGGGCCGATGACTACATCTCCAAACCCTTCTCGCCCAAAGAGCTGGAAGCCCGAATCAAGGCCATCTTACGCCGTACTGAGCAAACCACGGTGGGGAACGACACTGCTGCTGGCGTTGTTCAACTGGGAAATCTGCAGATGGACGCCAACAAGCGCCAAGTCTACGTTGGCGACACGCGAATTCGCCTAACCGGTATTGAGTTTGACCTGCTGCAGCTGCTCGTGAGCCGCTCGGGAGAATCTATTCCTAGGGCCGACATCCTAAACGAGATCTGGGGCTACACCCCTAGCCGCCACAGCGATCTACGCGTCGTGGACGTGCATGTGTCGCGCCTGCGTTCAAAGCTCGAAGACGACCCCGGTAATCCAGAATATATTCACACGGATAGGGGACGTGGGTACTTTTTCCCGAAGGTGTCGTCCCTTCAAGAGTCCATGAGCGCTTGAGCGATAGCGCCCTCCTAGAAGATACTATGTTGGCACGAGTTCACCGGGACGAAGTCGGCTCCACTTGCCCGCTTCCTCTTTAAAGCTGTCGCAGCTCACGACGTCGTATTCAAAGCTGAAATCACCTTCTTGAACAATGCGATCGCCTTTGACGAGCACTGTTGGGGGGGTGATATTGGCGTTGATGGTGGGGTTAGATGGATTGAAGCTTGGTGTCTCAGTCAGGTGGGGCTGCTGGTGATTGGTCTCCACCTCATGATAGGTAATACAGCGATCGACGTAATGGCAGTTGATACAAATGCACATAGTCAATAGTCCTGTGATGACACGGCCAGCCCGTTAGGGGAGCTTAATCATACTGTAGCGCAACCGACTAGCTGATCACGTGCCCGTCAAGCGCGGTGAGGGCTACCAGACTGGTGTCGATCTGGTGCCGATGCAGATGGAGAAGTGGCATAAGATGCTGTCTAGGCTAGGGGTGGCGTCCTATGATCAAGGTGTAATCGATAAACAGCATCGCATCTACCTCCGTTGGTTTTTATAATGTTGAGCCTAGCCGACAGGGCGTGCTAAGGGCTTCATTAATAGCCACTTTATGTGTGTGGAGGACTTTAGCTATGTTTAATTCTCGCCATGCGCTCATTATCGCAGCAAGTTTACTGCTCCCGCTGATGACGGCCAGACCGGCGGCGGCACAGTCCGTCAGTACCCCAATTCAAAATTATCAAGCCAGCGGCATGTCCAGCGGTCCTCAGCAGAGCAGCTGTGGGTTTATTGGTAGCCCTGCACTCCAGATTCGAGTAACCGAACCCCTAGCATCACTGCGCTTTCGCGCCAGCGGGGGGGGAGCTTTGACCCTATTGGTCACTGATGGTCAGACCCAGGATTGCGCCATGTCTGATAGCCTATCGGGTGGTGCGGTTGAGCTGCCAGGTGCCTGGGAACAGGGGACTTATGACGTTTACGTTGGCGATCGCAACGGTGATGCCCACCGCTATCAGCTGTCTGTGAGCCAGCAGTAGTTGTTCCTTAGTCAGGCAAGAATCGCCTCGATTCTTGCCTGACTGCCCATTGCGGCGCTATCCCTATTGCGCGTCTAGAAGCGTCCGCTCAAGCTCTGCCGTACTCGACGCTGGTGTGAGATCTGTACTCAGCAGAATTTGCTCTGGGGTGGCGTCAGCTTGGTTGTAGAACACTGCATTGCGGTCCTCATCAAAGCTCAGCGCACTGCCGTCGAAGGTAACCCCACCGAATAGGCCCGAGCTGCGGGAGTACACCAAAATATCGTCAGCAGCTACTTCTGCCGGATCAACTAAGGTGCCGCTCACTGGCCCCGCCGTACCGGACAAGTCAGCGCCAAATTCTGCGCCACCGTTGATGATATCTGCGACGGTGGCGTTGTCTCTGATGAGCATCACAATATCGCTAGAACGCCCCCCAAACTGTAGGCCGATGCTACCGCCGCCCAAGGTCAAGAAGGCTGGGTTGCTCCAAGACCCATCGGATTGGCGTACTACCATCAGCCCATCACCACTGCGCCCCCCGATAATAAATCCACCTTGGCCCAGGTTGGTAATGATGATGATGGCCTCGCTTTGCTGCAGCAAAACGGGAGGAATACTGGTGTCGGGGTCGGCGACGATTTCCTGAAACACGGTTTGGGATTCAGTAATTTCGTCGATGGCATTTTCGAGATCATCCGCGATAGCGGGCAGGGCAGCCCCTGCCGCTAGGAGGACCGAGATAGCCGTTGCTAGAACTGGTTTTAGCATGAGAGTTTCTCCGTCTTGTGAAGCAGTTTTTGGCGATGATACGAAGCGTGCCACCGGGGCAACAAGCCAGTGTTAGCTTACGGTTGGGCATTTGGCCCCAATGCGACTTGATTATCGGGAGGCTACGTTTAAAAGACTAGCTGTCTTGTCCATTGGTTCCAAACCAGCAATAACTTGAAATACTACAGGGTGAAAGTAAATTTTGTTCCCTATTTCATGGGATACAATCCAACGGTATCAGCTTGGCTATTGTTTTGCCTAAGGTATCGTTCCCCCTGCTGTCGTCAGTCCTGCTGTTGTTAGCCTATGGCAGCTTTAGCTGGTTTTTGAGCCACCAAGCTGCTGGCCTGTTGGTGTGGTCTGCGGCGATCGCCTTTACCCTGGGACAGGCGTTTCTGCTCACGACCTACTCTAAGGGCTTCAAGTCTGCAATCGACATCTGGCTTCGTTCAGATTTAGGCTACTTTTCCTGCGTCATCCTCGGGGCGCTGTTGGTCGCGTTCGCCTTCATCTGGATCCGCATGTTCGGCTATATTCTGGTCGTCGTCTCTGCGGAAATTTTGATGCGCCTAGATTTGCAGCTCATTGGCTTTAACCGCGCTCAATCTTGGCTGATTTTGACCCTAGTTTCCTTTCTTGGACTTGCAGCGGGCTGGATGGCGAGCTATTACATCAGTCCTTGGTTTTAGGCGATTCCGCTGCTGTTCGGTCTGACCGCTGCACCTGATGACAGGCCGCACTGGCGCTGGCGGTGGGGCAATCGTCAAAACAGGGATGGGTGTAGGCCGACTCTGGCTCAAGCGACGGCGGCTGGCCAAACACCATGTTGCAGCTCAGGGTTTCAAAATCGGGCGTCATGGTCAGAGGGATACCAAACTGCTCCGTAAAAAACGCCTGGGTCGGCAGTTTACACATGTTGACGCACATCCCTACGCAGCCGCTGCGCTCTAGGTAGCGACATTTTTCAATGTGGACAGTGCTATTTTGCGCCACAACACCGTCTGCTGTAGATACCTCAGCATGGTCCACGCGACAAGGCCCCACAAGCCATTCAAACATGTGGCTGGCAAACCAGGCATTGAGTTCGCAGACGAGCTTGGTTGGTGAGAATGCGGCGCGAATAAACGCCAGAGCTGGCGCAGGAACAAGGGATTCTAAAATGCTGGTGACGGCTTGCTGCTGTTGGGTGACGCTGCGTCCCTGCATAATTTGGTGCGACAAGTCTACAATGCCGTCATAGCCTTTGATTTGGGTTTGCGTATGGGATACCCGCGCCATTTTGCGGGTAAACAGCAGGATAAATAACCGGTCTATCGGACTGTCGCGATAGACAACATCGGCGGCGGGTGTAGCGTTGGCGGTCTCTGCAGGCATGTCGTCTCAAGCCGAGTTTGTGTCTCAATTGTAGGGGACTCGCCTCCTGTTGTGCTTGGCTGGCCCAATCCTTAGTCCGGTAACCGATGCGCCATGACGGCATAGAACGGATCACCACCGCCGATGCCTAGCATCTGCAGTAGCGCTGGTGCGTCTGAGGTATGGGTGATGACCTTTGGTGCGGAGAATCCCGGCACGGCCTGAAAATATTGCTTAACCAACTTGACGCGATCGCCCTCTGAGCCGTCTCGCCAAGCCTGAATAGCCTTTTGATAAAACATGCGGTTGGAGAAGCTGATGATGGCGACGCCGCCGGGCTTGAGGATGCGGTGAATTTCAGTAAACACCTGATCGGGATGTTGGAGGTACTGCACCGAGACCGCGTTGAGGACCGCGTCAAAGGATTGATCGGGCAGCGGCAGCGTCTGGTTTTGGTTCAGGTTTTGGACAAAGTAGTGGTCGAAGCGGGGGTTGCGGGCCAATTCTGCTTCGTTGAGGCCATGGCCTTCGATATGTTCAAAAGCGACATCGTCGGGCAGATGAGAGACCCAGCTGCTCATCATGTCAAAAATCCTTGTGTTGGGCTGCAAAGCCTCTCTGTAAAGATTGGTTAGCCGGTCAATGAAGCCGTCATCGACGTGGGTGACGAATCGCGGCTGGTCGTAAAATTGGGCATCGTCTGTGGCGTCGAGTTTGTCGCGTTGGGTAGCGCTTAGCATGGGGGTCACGGTTGAATGTCTACAATTGACAATGGCAATGTCTCTACTTCAATTGTAAAGTTTTGAAACGATCAGGCAATGGGACATCAGACGCTCAGGGCACCGTCACGATCGCCCCTCGGGAAGGTTCAGGGGCGATTTTCTCCCCCTGCGATCGCTACCGCTATAGCCTCTGGCGCGTTTGGGATACGGCGCTGCCCCGACTGCTGGTGATTGGCCTCAACCCGTCCACTGCCGATGCTACCCACAATGATCCGACGATTCGCCGCTGCATCGGATTCGCTAAATCCTGGGGCTATGGCAGCGTTGTGGTGACTAACCTTTTTGCGTTGCGATCGCCCTATCCGAAGGCGCTGCGGACGGCGAGTGACCCGGTGGGTCCACAGACTGATATGTGGATTGGGCGGCTCGCGTCTGAGGCGGATCTGTGTTTGGTGGCCTGGGGGAACGGGGGGACGTTGTCGGGGCGCGATCGCGCTGTAGGACTGCAGCTTGCTCGGAGTTCCTGTCCCTTGGCCTGTTTCGGTCTGACGAAGCAGGGCCAACCTGCGCATCCGCTTTATCTGAAGAAAACGCTCAGGCCGATGATTTGGGTACCCTGCTGAATATTCCAATTCAGAAACCGAGACACTTTGTGGGTCCCGGTTTCTGGTTGACTGCGCTTACCCCAAGGTCCGCATTTTAGGCCCAGTATCTACCGGCTGCGCCGAATTTGGCTACTGGGGCGGTAGCGTGAGCCGCTTGGTGAGGATGCGCATGACGTCGGTGGGGGTGAGGCCCCGCAGGATGCCGTCGGGGTTGTTCATGGGCAGGATTTGGGACCATTCGCGGGGTTCGGCGTAGCCGAGGAGGTGCAGCCGGTTGCGGCAGTTGTCGACAGCGTAGCGAGAGCCGATGGCAATGAGGCGCAGGGTGTTGTAGCCGGTTTCGCTTTTGTCGCCGATGAGGTAGTCGCCGGTTTGGGGGCTGATGTTTAGGCGCAGGGCGCTGTCTCGACGGCTGTCGAGGTCGCAAGCGGGGTATGTCATTGGGTGTCTCCTAGTTTTTTTGAAGGTAGGAAAGACACCAAAGACTTAGCCACCCCGCAAGCATGAGGCGAGGTGGCTAGTCTGAGATAAAATTCCCATTAGCGCTCGCTGGGTTCGTCAGCGGGGGTTAGCCGTCTGGAAGTGGTGTCAACACGACCAGGCGGTGCTAAGTATTTGGATGTCGTAATTTAGGACGCGGTGTAATTTGCATCCATGGCTTGGCATAGTAGCGGAGTTTTGGCTCTGGTGCAACCGTATTGAAGAAATCACAGCAATTCTCAGTTTGGCGAAAGGGTAGCCATGGTTGAGGGATAGGAG
>JBARYO010000791.1:0-18199 GCA_049647905.1 Elainellaceae cyanobacterium
GGCTTAAACTCTGCAATCTCAGATTTGATGATTTGCAGATGGTCTTCAAGCCCGGCGGATTCTGGATAGGCGCACAAGATACGGAGCAGACCCCGCTGCTCTAAGTCCTCAAAGTCAATGCCCCAGGAGTAGGCATTGCGGGACAGCTGAGCCCGAGACTCCTCATAGGCAAACAACAGGGCGCGCTCTTCAATTGCACAGGCGCTCTCTAGAAACTTACTGACCAGCATGGTCTTGCCAGTGCCCGTTGCGCCTGTAGCTAGGATGATCGAGTCTTTGAAGAAGCCACCACCGCACATGTTGTCTAAAGTCTCGACCCCTGATGAGACCCGGACGTTGGACGAACGCTGGGTCAGACGCATTGCACCAAGAGGGAAAATATTAATGCCATCGTTTGTAATGGTGAACGGGTACTCCCCTTTCATATGGGTTGTTCCTCGCAGCTTCAGAATCTCGATGGTTCGCCTACGCCGCTCTCCCTCAAGGACGTTACGAACAATGACGACGTTGTCCGAGACAAATTCCTCCACCCCATAGCGGGCAACGCTGCCGTATTCCTCTGTTCGCTCTGTCGTCATGACGTTGGTGACGCCCATATATTTCAGCCGAGATGACAGCCGAAAAACCTCCCGCCGGACAATTGAGGTGGCGTCGTACTGCTGAAACAATGCGGTCATTGAATCGACAGAGACGCGCCGAGCTTTGTATTTGCGAATGGCATACTGAATCCGCTCGATAATACCCGAGAGATCAAAATTGCCAACCACCTCCTGGCCCTCTGGATCTGGAGAGGCATCCAGAATAAACAGCTTTCCCTTGTTGACAAAGTGCTGGAGATCCCAGCCAAAGCTGTAGGCATTTTTGATGATATCGGAGGGAGACTCTTCGAAAGTGACGAAAATGCCTGGCTCATCAAAGTGAGTGATGCCGTTGTACAGAAAATGAATGGCGAACAGCGTCTTTCCTGTGCCAGAGGTGCCGCTTACCAGCGTCGTTCTGCCAACTGGCAACCCACCATGACTGATATCATCGAAGCCCTCAATCATGGTGCGGATTTTCTGAACGCCCTCTGGTCCTGCTGGAGGTGGGGCGTTGAGTTTATGAGCGCCGGGGGTGTTCTGCTGCATAGAGAATGCAATCTAACCTTTGAATAGTCTCAATTCTTTTCAATCCTATCCGGTTGTGTGGCATTGCAGGAGACCTAATTGATGGACTAGCGCCTTGCAAAGGGATAGAGGAGCGCGTTGCCAAGCGCCACAGCGCGTTACGGTGGCTTGGAGCGGAAACTGTAGCGATCGCCATGATGGGGTCTCTCCTATGCCTCACCTGATTCCACAGTCGGTAAGGTGTCATAGAGCAAATCCAGTCCGATCAAAACTTTTTCCCGATCGGACAAATCGCCAATAATCTTGCGAACCGGTGGCGGCAAAACTTTTGAGAGGGTGGGCGTTGCTAGGATTTTATCTTCCTCGGCAAGCTGCGGATTTTTCATGACGTCGATCACCTTGAGCGCGTAGACGCCGTGGAATTCTTGTTCCAGAATGCTGTTGAGCGTCCGCAGCGCACGCAGCGAGTTAGGGGTGTTACCTGCGACGTATAGTTTCAGGATGTACGTTTTTTTTGAAGAGGTCATAGGTTAAGCAGGATGTCTAAAGCGGTGGCGTTAGATCGAAAACAGCCTACTAGAGACCGTGGTGTGGATCGGTTGGACGCAGTGGGGCACTGCTTCACGATAGCGATAAGATCAGGAATTGCTGTAGCATGGGATGCCGAAGCTAGGTTTGCCGTGGAATAGAGCGGCGGTATATTTCACATAAGTTAGCAAGGGTGTCGATCAGGGCAAGCCGGTAGTCTAAAAGCATTTCGTCACTCCGGCCCTCAAGTTTTAGCTGTTTGGAAAAGGAATCCATTAGCTCCATATGGATCTCAACGACCTGAACTACCGAGACATCAGCAAAAAAGGCTGAGTTGATGTAATTGTCTATTTTTTGGTTCAGTAGCGGATCGTCTGTAAAGTAATTGAGAATAATGTCTCGATAACTTTGCTTCAGCTCCGCTAAAAACTCATCTTTATCGCTATCAGACATATGCTGCAGGAAGCCGTTTGGATCGCGTTTGTAGTAAACGCCTAAGTACCCTAACCTCTCTTTGAGCTTCTCAGCAAGTCGGCGCTGCTGTCCAACCAGGCACTCTCGATCCTGCGCATCACTATCAGGTTTTATAGCAGGCTCGGATGGTTGTCTTTCTGCGGAGATTTCGAGAAACTGACCAATGACCGTATCGATAGACGATGGCAATTGATCGATCTGACGGGATTCTAGGCAGAAAATAGCCGTGTGATAGGCTGGAAAGCCAAAACTGTCGGACATGATTTCCGGCTGTCCCGATTTCAGGAGCACGGTAGGGAGTAAAATTGACCGCGATCGCAACGTCTCTAATAGCTGAGTCAGGCTGTTATCTACCTCCAAGATAATGCAGTCAACCTCGTTTCGGCGGCCCTCAAGGCTTCGCATCAGGTCGCTATGGGTTGAGAACACGTTGAGCAAAAAAGTATCGTCGTCTAAATTTGACCTCAGGGAGGCTGCCGATTCCTCAGTTGTATAGGCATAGACAGCTATCTTAGGTTTGGACATCAATGTTGAGGCCATAGCAGTCTTTCGATCTATAGCGGTAACGGCTCACCGATGTGGTACACATCATATATCACTCGGTACTTTGCCCTAGAGAGCTCCTCTAAGCCCCCTTCAAGAGACATCAGGCAGAATCATGTCTCTAATTTACACAAGGAAAACCATCACAGGGGCTAAATCACCTGCGGATGAGACGCGAGCTGATTCGCTTTATTGTATGGTGCAGACAGTTCTGCTCTGTCAAACGGATCATAATTGAGAAAAGCTTGACAATAGAAGCGAGGTACGTAGCCCTACGCTTGAGATTTGCAGGCGAAATTTTAAACCCGTCGTCATGAGTGCCGAATTGATCCAAGACCTTATCATACCGGTACCTATCTGTGGCCCTAAAGATCCACTGACAGTGGTGATTGATCAGCTGAGTAGCGCGCAAGAGGACTGGCTGCTGATTTGGGACGTTCATCCTATCGGGGCCTTACCCATTGCATCCCTATCATGTTTACTGGCCTCGATGGTTCACCAACTTCTACAGGCCAGTAGATTGGCGGATGACTCCCACCATGCGACAGGTCAAGATGTCCTGTCCAAAGGATATCCTGTCGGCAACTCCTTCAGACGTCCAAGACTTGCCGAAATATCGCTGTTTCAGAGCCTGCAGGCTCCTGTGGAAACGTTACTGCAGCGTCCAGAAATTCGCCAGCGGCTCGAGCCACTACAGCTCATCCCAGTGACCTGGTCAATGCCTGAACTACAGGCTCACTTTGATCATTGCCGTGGCACTGCTCATCAGGTTCAGTGGGTCGTTGTCGATGTAAATCAGCGCCCTTTGGGATTGCTCAAGCCGTTTCGGACTTGGTCTAGCGGTGCTGTTACCAGCAGCGATGCCAGCAACAACAATGAATCTCGGATTGCCTCTACATCTAGATCTGAAACGCAATTTCAATCAAAGCCTGAGGCGAGTATATCTACAGCATTCGGGGAACTCAATGCACAGAATGTGGATCTGCTGCAGGCTTGTCAACTCAAGAATGACTACCTGGCTTATATCAGCCACGAGATGAAAAATCCAATCACGGCTATGCTGGGGCTGTCTGAACTGCTCGCCGATTTTCAACCCGACAGCTTGAGAGATGGCCATGGATTGGGCGGCGGTGAAGCGCTTTCGGGGTCGACCTTGGCCCATCGCCAACAGCGCTATATCAAGCTGATTCGCCACAATAGCTTGCGCTTGGCAGCCATCGCTAGCGACGTGTTGGACCTGTCGCGAATCGAGCTGGGTCACCTACAGCTCTCCCATCAGGCGATCGCCGTTTCAGCCATCTGCGATCGCGCCTGGTGGGATGCAAGACACTACCCTGCTCGCCCCACTTCAATGCCTCAAGTCCCTGAGGCCGTAGACTTACCCCTGGTTACAGTTCAGCCCGGCCTGACCCATGTGGTCGCCGACGAGCAGCGCCTTTTACAAATGCTCACACAGCTGCTGGCCAATGCCCATACCTCCACCGCCTCGTCTGGACAGGTTGGAGTTGCGATAGAGGCTTGGGGCAAGTGGTGCGCCATAACAATTTGGGACAATGGAGTTGGGATTCCGCCAGAGCACCAGCCGCTGCTGCTGCAAACGCTACAGGCATTGGAAAATCCACGCACCCATTCTCTGGAAGGAACAGGCTTAGGTTTAGTCTTAACACAGCGGTTGGCGGAGCGACATGGCGGCGATCTAACGTTTCTGTCTGCCCCTGGGAAAAACGAATTTACGGTACTGCTGCCCCTAGACGATCTTCCCGCCGCCCCGCCCCTGCCCCATGATCGACTGCAGGCTAAGCCATTAGCTGTCGTGGCTGAGACGACGGTTTCGGCTTTCACCAAGCTGGCGCAGGTGCTGAAGGAGAATGGTTACGGCGTCGTTGCGGCCCGCTCGGGGACCGAGGCGCTTAAAAAAGTTCGTCAACTCGCCCCCGATGTTGTTCTCCTCAACCCATCGCTGCCCTTGCTGTCCGGCTGGGACGTTTTGGCGTTGCTCAAGGCAGACATTGAAACTCAGCATATTCCCATTATCCTAAGCCTGACGTCTCTCTCCCAATCGACACAAAGCGGGCAAGCTGATGCTGTTTTGTCGCCAGACTCACCGCCATCTGCCCTAGCGAAAACAGTTGCCAGCGTCGTCAATCTACCGCGCTCCCCTGCTCACCGCGCTCCCCAAACCTCATTTCCGCAAAGGGCAGTATCACATAGCCCAACGGCAGCGCCGCCCTCTCTGACAGTGCTCTACTTTAACCCTGCCAGCACGGCAATGGCAGACGGGCCGACAGTTGACTTTAACGATTTACTCCACCCCTATGGCTGCCGCGTACTAGAGGTCGATGACCCAGAGCAAGGCAACCTGGTCACACAGGTTTGGAAGCCGGATGTTGTGCTGCTGGGTCTCTTTGTGCCAGCAGATGTGGCGTATCTTAAGCAGCTTGGTCGATTCTCAGATCTTGCGCTACTGCCAATGGTTGTTATTGACCCTGCGATCGCAGCGGCGGGTCACCAAGCGGGCCTGCCGATCTACCCTTGCCTCATTTCAGCCCATGCTTTGGGCACCGGTAGCGCTGCTGATATGTCGCTGCTGGTGCAGGTTCTTCGTGTTGCGGCACAGGTGATATAGCTGTTTGGGGTCCAACGAGCCAGCTGCTTCCATCACCCCCAATGCGCTAACTGCCAAGCGGCGATCGCACTACAAAACGGTACTGTCAAATTGTCAATGCCCCAGATGGAAATAGCCTCCAATGTTGTGGCCAATAGGGCGATCGCCAAAGCCACCACTCCCATCTGGCCCAAGTTAGCTTGATATCCCGGTATATGGGCTATCCAAAGTACTCCAAAGCTCACGACGCCGCTGGCTACAGCCATGGCCAGCGACCCCTCCCAGCTTTTCTTCATGCCCCCAATCTCATAGGGGTGGGAGCCAAACCGCTGTCCCACTAGAGCCGCCATGCCGTCCCCCCAAGCCATAACCAATACCCCCAGCGCGGCATATTCAGGCTGCTTCAGCGGCCAAAACAGCGCGATCAAGATGCCAATGCTGAGGGAATAGAAAAAGGTGCCAAAGCTGCGGCGTCCCACACTGTTGATCACCGGGAGAATCGGACGCCAGTAGGACAGCAAGGTGATGCCGCTAGCGACAACCGATGCCCCGATACCAATCCACGCGGGGATATTGAGCCACCAGGCCAGCAAAATAACGTTGCCTGTGCCAATATGCACCACCTTACGCACGGCCTCTGAGCTGCGCGGGTCAGCAACGGCATCATCAGACCGATAGCTATAATTGACAACCCCCGCGATCGCGAGCACAAGCCCTAACCAGGCTATGACAATGAACAGCCGCAGGTACAGTGGAGCAGAGGCAATATCCACCAGCGATCCCCCAGGGAAATTGACTACTTCGATGACGGGCTGGTGCGGCGGCCAAGCTCGTAAATGCCGCAAGCCATGGTTGCTAAAATGCCAGTGCTAATGGCCCAGCTGCGGCCAAGACTGATCTCGACTAATTCGGTACATAGCGCCCCAGCCACCAGGAAGGGCAGAATGCTCAGCAGCGATGCCAGAAATTCATTTTGGGATTCCCACCCTTTACGGGCGCGCTCAAGGGCTTCTGGCGATGTGTAGAGAAACTGCTCAGCGAAATTGAACCATCGATTGAGCTGCAGCGTGACCCAATCTGCAACGGGAGATAGGCCGAGATAGAGCGCCAGTGCCCATAACGCTGCACCGGCAATTGTAGTGCTATCAACGGAGATACGGAAGGGAATCCAATCGAACATAGAACCTATCAAAACCCGCGATTCGTTTTAATTATGCTAGTTCAAATCCACCCACTTTGAAGCGATCGCGCCACGTACGGGCAACCGGCCACCGCCCCGCTATGGGGCAAATTGCTGGACCATCGGCTGACCTTGCAGAGTAATGTAATGGCGCTGCCCGTTGAGTTCGACCCAGGCGAGCCCCTGTGAAAACTGGCCCACGTTGCCAAACTGAGGTTCGATGACGCGCTCCCCAACCGAGTCAATAAACCCGTATTGCCCTCCAATGGCTACGGCAGCTCGCCCTTCTGAAAACGGGGCCGCATAGTTAAACTGGGGGTCGATCACCATCGCTCCCGATGGGTCAATATAGCCCCAGCGGCCATCGATCATCACTGCTGCCAACCCCTCTGAAAAATCCGAGGCAAATTCGTAGGCTAGGGGGACAGCCAAAGCACCAGACGGTTCGACAAAGCCCCAAGATTGACCCTGTCGCACCCGAGCCAGGGATTCAGAAAACTCAAACGCGCCGTCGAATTGATAGGGAATTACCACGTCTCCCGATGGGTCGATATAGCCCCAGGTCTGGTTCAGCCGCACCGCTGCCCGCCCGCCAGAAAACGCGCCCACATCCTCGTACTGGGGCATGATCTCCCACTGACCGCTGGGCACAATATAGCCGTAGCGATCGCCCTCTCGCACGGCGGCTAACCCCTCCGAAAATGGCGTCGCTAGATCAAACTGAGGCTCGATGACAAGCCCCCCTGCTAAATTGATGTATCCGTATTTTGTGCCGGTGCGCACCGCTGCTAGCCCTTCTGAAAACGGTGTGGCGCTGGGGTATTGTGGCATCACCACCACCCTGCCCGCAGGATTGAGGTAGCCGTATAGTGTTTCAGTCTTGACCAGGGCGCGATCGCTGACAAAAGAGGACATGCCGACGAAGTCATCTTCAACCACCAGCACCGTTGTCCCACGGCGGTCAATGACGCGAAACTGCTCGTTCTGTCGGACAACAGCCAGTCCCTCGGAGAAATCGGAGGCGTAATCGAACTGCAAGGGTTGGCCGTCCATGGGAAATAGGGGAATTGAATCGGGATTGGGCAATGCCGAGCTTTCTGGGGCGACCAACGTCGGCAAGCGCGTCAGCATATCGGGGGGATGACGGCATGAGATCAGCACCACCATAAGGCCCGTGCCCCCGCCAAGCGCCCCGACACGCCAAGCATCGCGCCATCTCATAGTACCTTTTGCAGAAACTGGCGGGCGCGATCGCTTTTAGGACTGGTAAAAAATATTTCCGGAGTGGCATCTTCAACTAGACGCCCGCCATCTAGGAAGAGAATGCGCTTTGCCACCTCCCGCGCAAACCCCATCTCATGGGTGACAATGGCCATGGTCATGCCGCTGTTGGCCAGGTCCTGCATCACGTCCAGCACCTCTTTCACCATCTCGGGGTCAAGGGCAGAGGTGGGCTCATCAAACAGCATGATGTCAGGCTCCATTGCTAAAGCCCGAGCGATCGCCACCCGCTGCTTTTGTCCACCGGACAGCTTGGAGGGGTAGGCGTCTGCCTTTGCGTCCAGCCCTACTTTTTGCAGCAAGTCCATGCCAATATCGCGGGCTGCGCCGCTGCTCAGGTTTTTGACCTTAGTGGGGGCATAGGTCACGTTTTGCAGCGCGTTCATGTGGGGAAACAGATTGAAATGCTGAAACACCATCCCCACATTTTGGCGAATGGCCATCACGTCAGTGCGGCGGTGGGTGATATCGGTGCCGTTGATCAGCACCTTACCGGAGGTGGGGGTTTCCAGAAGATTGATGCACCGCAAGAAAGTGGACTTGCCGGAACCCGATGGTCCGATCATGGCGACCACCTCGCCTTTTTGGACTTCAGTGGAAATTTCTTTGAGAACCTTGAGGTCGCCAAAGGATTTATAGAGGCGATCGACTTTGATAGCGGGTTGGGTCATGGCGATCGAAGAGAAGAATATAGGGTCTGTCGGGGCAAACAGTCGTTTGCCCTTACGGCGGATGAGCTGCCTGATGGGTAGGCGATTAAGTACTGCGCTGCATACGCTTTTCAATAAAAACAGCGCCAATAGTCAACGCCATTACCATGAGGTAGTACACCAGAGCCACAATCAGCAGCGGCTCGAAGTAGATGTACTTCTCTGCCGCGACAATTTGCGCCCGTCGCAGCAGGTCTTGGGCACCAATCACCGACACCAGCGCCGAGTCTTTCAGTAGGGCAATGCTTTCATTGACCAAGGCCGGCAGGATATTTTTGATTGCCTGGGGCAAGATGATGTCTAGCATCATGGGACGATAGCGGACCCCGAGGGACAGCGCCGCTTCCCGCTGGCCTTTGTCTACGGCAACAATGCCAGCGCGAATCACCTCCGAGACGTAGGCTGCCGAGTTGAGGCTAAAGGTGAGCACCCCAGCTTGAAACGCAGAAATATCCTGTCCTGTTAGCTGGGGAAAGGCGAAGTAAATCAGCGACAGCGTCACCAGCAGCGGCGTCCCTCGGAACACCGAGGTGTAGGCCATGCTGAACCAGTAGAGGGGCTTGATGCTGGAAATCTTGAACAGCGATAAAATCGTGCCCCAGACGAAGCCAAAAAACGCCGATATCGCCGTGAACTTGAGGGTGACAAGAAGGCCCTGAAGAATAAATGGCAGCGAAGGTCCGATGCGGGCAAAGTCCAGGTCGAGGGCAGCTAGGTACCAAACTAGCCCTGTAGGGCTTAGCATGACCTACTCGCCTCCCTGCTGTTCGTAGTACTCTTCAAACCAGCGGTTGACGTACTCCTCTAAGGTGCCGTTTTCTTGCATCTGGTCTAGCACCTGGTCAAACTCGGCCCTCAGCTCTGAGTCCTTGGGAAAGGCGATCGCCGAACCCGATTCTTCAGCGCTCTCTACTGTACTGAATTCCAAATCATCATTGTTTTGGATGTAGCCTTTCGCCACGGTGTCTTCAATGATGGCGGCATCAATGCGCCCCGCCTTAATTTCCTGTACCAGTTCGCTGATCTTGTTGCGGGGCTCTACCGTAATGCCCTCGATGGTCTCGGCCTGCTCCTTCAGCTCTCCTTCTTGAATGGAGCCGAGCTGCACACCGACCGTCGCCCCAGCAAGATCCTCATAACTGCCATATGTTGAGCCAGCTGCCGACACAATTGTGTTCTTGGCATCGTAGTAGATATCGGTGAAGTCGATACTCTCTTTGCGCTCTTCAGTAGGGGTCATTCCTGCCATGGCAAAATCAACCCGCTGGCTTTGCAGGGCAGGAATGATGCCGTTGAACTCCATATCCTGGATTTCGAGGTCGTAGCCCAGTTCGCTGGTAATGTACTTGGCAATATCGACATCAAATCCAACGGGTTCACCATCCCCCGCCGCCGTCTTATAGAACTCATAGGGCGGATAGTCAGCGGATGTGGCCATTACTAATACTTGCCCGCCATCGCCTGCCGCCGCATCATCGGCAGTATTATCTGTTGATGTGCAGGCTGCTATTGCGCCAAAGGTCAGGACCGCCGATAGGGTAGTAAGAGAGGCGATAGGGCGTTTCATAGCCATTCTTGTCATAGACATTAGGAATTCAGAGGGGAGACAACATAGCCTACATTAAGCTAGTAAAGGGCCAAAAAAATCGTATATGACTATACGAAATTGCTAGAGATACCTGCTGAAGACAAAAGCCAGGTATCAAAATGGTAAATTGGACGAACAGGCCGCAATCACTGCGCAGAAGATTTTTCTGGAGAATAGAAATGGCGCCGGAACCCAATGAGCCAACCCCTCAGTCCCCCAACGATGGAGGGGTTACTCCAGACGAAATAAGCGCCGATGGCGATCGCGTCAGCCCTGCATCAGGGGCGATTCCCCCTCTTCCAGACGTGGAGCCGATGATAGTTGAATCGACTGCGGCTATGCCAGAGCCAAAAACATCGGAGCCGGAAATACCGGAGTCGGAAGCGCCAGAGCCAAAACCATTAGCGCCGGAGGCCCCGGAGCCAGAGATGTCAGAATCGCTGTCTGAGAGCAGCGACAACTCAAAAAGTTCTCCGGACAATAGTTCAGCAGCAGTGCCAGAATCCACCACGGTCACCTTCGAAGACATTGCCCCAGTAGCTCCGCCAGCTCCTCCGCCAGCTGTAGAGCCATCCCCCAAGCCTACGGCAACCCCAGAACCTCAGCCACAACCCCAGCCCACTCCTCCCAAATCATCCATATCTTCCTCCTCGAAGCCTCCAACGTCCTCGGCAGGGACGGTTCAGCGTATTTGGGGGCTGCTGCGGCCACCGCTAACCGCTGCGGCGAAAACAACGCTGGCAACAGGCGTTAAAGGCGCGAACTGGTTGACCCAGCAGCTAGAATCTGCGCCTCTCGCTCCTGGATCCAATCAAACCGGGGTTCTGGGTATTCTGACGGGGGTATGGCGCATCGTCAAGCCGCTCTTGGTTGCGGTTACCTTGTCATTGTCACGCCTATTTAACCAACTGCTGCAGTGGTCCTTAGAGCGCCTCGACCCAGAAGTAAAAGCGGCGGCAGCGGCGGAATCGTCGCGTACGGCATTCCTGATTACATCAGCAACCCTCGCGCTACTGTTTTTCCTTTTTGGTTCGTTAATTAATCCATCCTCCGCTACTCCTAAGACCCCGGGAAATGGTGTCGTTGCTGTTCGCTCGGCACCGAATCAAGCTCGCCTAGACGCTATGCAAGAGCGAGTATCTGATGTCGTGGACCGGTATGACGGTACGGTGTACGCTGTTGGCCTAGATGCGGTAGACGATCGCCTCACCGTGACCCTAGATGACGGTTGGTATCGCCTCAGTGAGAATCAGCAGCAACGGTTTGCCCGTCAGCTGCAGCGAGAGGCAAGCGATGCTAAATTCCCTCAGCTGACGCTATTGAATGAGCGCAGCGAACGCCTTGCTCGAACGCCAGTGGTGGGTGACAAGATGATTCTCTTCCAAACCCCTGCGCCGCCGCCGCCGCCTGAGGTGCCAGATACTTTGGATTCCCCTGGTCAAGCACCCAGTGACGCCGCTAGCGACGATACAACTCGTGACGAACTCAGCAACCGCCTCGCCCCTAGCACCGCCGATAGCGCATCCCTGGCAGCTGAGTCACCAGATCCATCATCTCCAACTGTGCCAGCGCCGCCAGAATAGTACCGGTGCCAAGGGTTGTTTGCTGCGCAATCTGGTCCAGAAGTCTCGGGTCGTCTTGAACAGCATCTAGAACCTGTGTTAGTTCAGGTGGCAAGTCTGGAATAACTTTTTCGGTGGGATTGATCGCAGTATGGCTGGGGGCTAGGGCACTGTTTAGGGCGGGGATTGTCCCCAAGGCTTCCAGCAGTGATGCCTCACTCAGAATCATACTTGCCCCTTGGTTGATCAACTGTAGGCAGCCCTGTGATTTATCATTATCCAATGAGCCAGGAAGCGCATAGACGTCTCGGGCGTATTCATTGGCGACTCTTGCCGTAATCAGGGCTCCTGACTTCTCGGGGGCTTCTAACACCAAAACAGCACGGCTGAGTCCGGCAATAATTCGATTGCGGCGGGGAAACTGAGCCCGGTCGGGCGGGGTCCCAGCGGGATATTCGCTCAGCAAGAGCCCGCCGTCTAAAATACGCTCTGCCAAGGCACGATTGCGGCGGGGGTAAATCATATTGACGCCAGTTCCCATCACCGCCAGAGTGCGCCCTCCGGCCTCCAGGCAACCCTGATGGGCGATCGCATCGATACCCTCCGCCAAACCAGATACGACCGTTGCCCCGACTCGGGCTAATACCTGGCTAATGCGGTAGGTCCAGCGGCGACCGTACTCAGTAGGGTGGCGGGTGCCAACAATAGCAACGGCTAGGGTCTGCCCCTGGTTTTCAGCCTGCTCGACCCGTCCTCGATAGTGTAGTAGAGGGGGCGGATCAGGAATTTCTAGCAGGAGCCGGGGATAGTCAGGATCTGATGGTGTCCAGAAGTGAGGATTTTTCTGGGCATAGGCAACGTAGCAGGCCACAGGATCGAAACGCGATCGCGCTGTTTCGATCGCCATAGCGATCGCCAGCCCAATGCCCTCTACTTCTAGCAGCGCCGCCGTATCGGCCTGCCAAGCAGCAGCGAGAGAGCCAAAATGCTGCCATAGGCGCTGTATTCGAATCGGGCCAACACCGGGAAGCTGAGACCAAGCAACCCAATAGGGCCGGTCGGTGGTTGAGTGGTTAGATTCGGTCACAGTAAGGCACTCCAATACTCTGGATTAGAATGCCCATCAAACGGCCTGCTCAGCCAGTTCTTTTCGGTCAATTGCGTTTGTCGAGCATCAGCGATACCGGCTCTAGCATATGGCGCGAACGGTTCTCCCGTTTGGCATAAGGGTATTATTAAAATGGCATGTCGCGAGCTGATCCGTCGCCAGGCTTACATCCAGCAGATTAGCGTTGCTAAAATCGACATCGGTCAGTAGGGCATTATCCAGACGAGTGCCGTAGAAAAGAGCGCCACGGCAGTTTGTGCGACAAAACAGCGTGTTCTTGACAGCAACACGCTGAACGACTGCATTTCTAAGTATGGTGTCGGTTAAATTGGCGTTGTCTAATATTGCAGCAGTTAAGTTAGCGTCAGTTAAGTCAGCACCAGTCAAGTTAGCACCAGTTAGGTCGCTACCTTTAAAGTTGACACTGCGTAGGCAGGCATTGCTAAAGTCTGCATTACGTAAGTCCTTGCCCTGGAAGTTCTCTTTAGCAAGATTGCGGCCAGAAAAAGACTTGCCGTCGGACGAAGGCAGAATAGTTGAAAAGCGAAGAAGGGTGTTCATAATGGTCTTCTAATTGGATTCGTATTACTTTCGTATTGCATGCAATATAACCTGATTTGCGAGCCATCTCATTAAAGAACGAGTAAAGCTATTTGAGCTAACATAAAGTTTGTGGTGATTGAGACTTGAAGGGCTGCGATAGAGCAGATATTCGGTAAACCATCAGCATTTCTGCCGGGAGAATGGGATGCCATTCGAGGTCGGTTAGTGGGTAATGATGCTCGCTGTGTGGGTAGAGGCGCAAAAACGTTGTCGCAGAACCTCGATGTTTGAGCCGGAGTTCTGTAAATTTCCAACGCAAACTGTGACTTAAGCTACAATTTGCCGGACGCCCAAACGAAGACATGCAGCACATGCATCTCTATGATGCTTATTCGTCATACGGCCTGACGCAGCGCTCCTGTGGCACGTTAGCGTTAGAGGAGCGATCGCTATCCGCAGCTTGTATCCGTTGAGTTCCTTTTTTTTGATGACAGCGAAGGTAAGTTTGATGTCGAGCCCAGAGAAATTGACCACTGTTACATTGCGCCTTCCTCAACCGCTTACGGAGAGAGCAAAATATATTGCAAAGACTCAGAACAAGACGATTACGGAAGTCGTTTCTGAGCTTTTGCAAAACGTAGAGATTGATATGTAGAGGCAATTGGGATAGTTATAGACCCAATTCGATGGGTTAGAACTACCGGAGGGAACGGTTCAAACTTACAGAGAACGCCTGATCCACGTGGTCCGCAGCTGATATATTGCCATTTGCTGCGCTGGCAGAACCCCTTAAAGCTTTGTTCGGCTTACGTTTGCCGTCAGTAATTTTCCCCACATAGATTGCTTCGTATCAGGCCAAGTAGAACTGCTCAGGCTTTCCGCAGTCTTAAATGTTGCGATAAAGTAACTATATAACGATATACACATACTTCATTGCAGATATTCCGACTCCGAAGCTACTATTGCAAATATCTCGCAATACGAGCAAACGTAAGCTTTTTTTGCGTGGCTAGAGCTTGGGAGGAGTGTTTGAGTGATGTGCTATTACAACTATTCTGGATATACCCTCACGAATCGAAATTTTTCGGGTCAAGATCTCAGGAAAAGTAGCTTCAGAGGCGCAATTCTGAAAGGTGCGACATTTTCCTACGCTGATCTTGAGGATGCTGACTTCTCTAATGCTTACCTTGATGGTGCAGATTTTAACGGTGCCGACCTGTCCCGAGCGATATTCAGGCGTGCCCACATGGTTGGCGTCCGTCTAGACGGTGCCAACCTGAGCAGAGTTGCGTTCAACCAGGCCTATCTCACTGAGGCTACGCTAACGGGGGCGACTTTGGTCGAGACTGATTTTACCGCCGCCAATCTTGGGGCTGCAACCTTTGATGAGGGTAGCCTGAACAATTGTCAATTGACGGGTGCTACGTTACCAGCCGGCACTGTCTTATTGTTTCACCACCATCCGAATGCTCTAGCTCAGGAGCTAAATCGCCGACTTGCGTGAAGCAAAGGTCTGGACAAACCGAGCAGCGTGAGGCTGGACTAATGCAAGTTGGTCGTAGTTCAAGATGCTCAAAATCTCATTGGCCAAAGCCTGGCTTTTTGTTACAACTGACCCACTATGGCCATCATCCATCAAACCCATCGTTGTACATAACGGCACAAGCTCTTGCTCTATTTCCATCAAGTTCTCATGCATAAAGCTTAACCAAAAATAGGCTTGCATCATCTCAATATTGCGAATGAACGCGCGACGACTTGGGTCGTCAAACCGTTCAGAGACGCCGTCGCTGCTATGGCGTTGATGGTCTATTTTGCTCTGCATACGGTGCGCGATCGCTTGGCTTTTGGACATGCCATATTTGACTGTCGTTAGCCGTAGGCGATCGCCGGTGTGATGATTTGCGCTGTGGCAGAGGCGTCGCCATGGTATTACGCCTTGCTCCTCCGCGAATCTCAAGTAAGGAGACATTAATATCTGTTCGGCTTCTGATAAATCGTCAAGAATCAGACGGTTACAACGATTTAGCAGCGTCGTTAAAGCGCTCAAGCTGTGAAAGCTGTGCTCAGACCCATAGGACTTGTGAATTGCTGCAAATAGCGGTTCTAGTCTCGCTGCGAACGGCTCAACGGGCAGCGCTTCTCCGATTCCTGCAATGGAGGCCACAATTCTAGATCGTTGGCCATACTGTGGCACCATCGCATGTGCTGGATCAGCAGGCTGCTGATAGATCTCTGCAGCTTCGAGATAGATATCTGTTGCAACCTCCGACAGTCGCTGCATATCTTGAAGATCCATCATCGCTGATCTGGTTTTACACAGCTTCCGGAGTTGGACGCTGGCCATTCGGCACTTAGCCGATATAGCCTGTCTCGAGAGCTTAGCGGAGGTTTTCCAGCGATTGTCCCAAGTTGATAGCATTGCCAGTTTCTCTTGCAGTCCAGTCGTGATGCCGTCATCGCCGAAGGATGACAAATTTACAGCATAGCGATCGCTCCAGACCTGAAGCAGGAGATCGACTGAGGATGCTTTAGGTCGAGAAGAGGTGATGGTGACCATAGTAAAAAAGTTGGGGGTAATTTGGGGGATGTGTTTTGATAGAGCGCTTCCCTGTTTCAAACCCTGAATCTGGGCGCAGTTGCCATTGTCACGTTGCCATAGCGTAGGTAGACTGTAGTTGGCTCAAACTCTCAGCTTATAGATCTGCCAAAATAGCCGTGGGAAGGGAGTCTGGCACCCGAAGCAAGTGGCTACGGGAGTGAGTCAAGCCTGATGTTTGCACGTAATGCGCAACCGCTACTGCTTAAGATAACACTCAGGTCAAAAGGAATTAGTCCTGTGTTGCAATGTTTTCGTCAAGGTTGATAAAGATTGGACCAGACGTCTGACGTAGAGGCCTGCTCAACACAGGCCATGCTCCAGCGCTGCTACCTAAAGTAGGGACAGACCGGACCCTCTATTGCTGTTTTTCGGACTCTACTGCTCTGTAGACCTCTGCTTTATCGACTCCTCGCTGCGATCGCCTGTTTTACTCCGGTTGCCGTAAGTCTATTGATAGAACGACCGGGAAGAGTTTCCGCATTCTGATAGACAACAGACATGCTCTAACCCCGTATAGTTAAGTTATGTGAACTCACGTTGCTCATTGCGATGTGAGGCACTGCTCATCATTACTTTTGATTGGAACTTATATCTATGAAGCGCCTAACGCTTGCCGCTATTTCGTTACTTACAGCTACAGCCATTGCCTCGCCGCTGACGGCTTTGAAAGCAGATGCGCAGCTGTTTGAGGGTACTCCTCCAGAAGGCGCTGATCCTGCAGTTACAGATAGTGATACTACTGATCCAGATTATAGTCCTACAGAAGGTAGCTTCGGTACTGAAGGTAGTGAAGATGATGAGACTGACATAGAAATGAGCACAGACGAGCCACTGGATAGTGACGGTACCGACGATGCCGTGTCCCAAGAGCTTGATGGCGAGCCTGATGGCGAGGCTTTAGAGCCTGAGTTTGAAGAAGAGATGAACGACACTCTCAACAATAATTAATTGTCAGAGAGTTGTCGTCAAGCGATCGCTTATGGGACTTGCCAGATACGGTCATGGTACTGAGTGGGGGTCTCGTAAGGATCATCTGCGTGGTTATGACCGCCGTGATCGCCGTGACCGCCGTGCTCATGGCCATGGGCATGGTGGTCGTGACTATGATCGCCATGGCCCTCACCTAGAGCAGCGCTCGCCGCCAAACGAAACTTGCACATCTCGCAGTTCATCTGCACTTGGCCTAGCTGGGTCTCAATTTCTCGCGATCGCATTACCTGAAATAGCTGAGGGTGGATACCCATTTCTGGTAGGCACTGAACTTGTATCTCAGGGAATGCTGCTTGCTGCTGAGTGACAATATCGGCAATTTTGTCCATCAATATTCCAGCAAACAGAAAGTAGGGCAGTACCACAATTCGTTTGGGCTGATGCAAACGCGATCGCCTCAATCCTTCTTCCATGCGGGGATGGGTGATACCGATGAAGCAGGTTTCCACGAGACCATAGCCACTGCCCTCCCACAGCAGGCGGGCCAGCTTGCACAAATCGCCGTTGGCGTCCGGATCGCTAGACCCACGACCGACTACCATCAATACCGTATCGGCCCGGCTGATCTGGTGCGGGTTCCAAGCTGGGGTATCGAGCTGGGCTAGCCGCGATCGCCACAGATCTAGAATGGTTGGGGTAATACCGAAATGACGGCCATAGTGAAACCGAACCTGAGGGTGGCGCTGACGGGCACGATCTAGCTCGTTGGTTACGTCAAATTTGTTGTGGCGGGCTGCAAACAAAAGCACTGGCAAGACTGAAAGGTCAGTGTAACCTTGGGCCACACAGGCATCAACGCCCTGTTGAATTGTCGGTTCCGTGAGTTCTAAGAAGCAAGGCACTACGGGACGGCTTGGGTCTAGAGCCTGATAAGCCGCAGCAAAATCCAGTACATTCTGTCGGCCTTGTGCGCTGCGACTACCATGTCCAATGAGCAGTACCGGACGCGGATAGGGCAATGGGTCTAGGACGTTGGGCGGCGCTGCTGAGCCGAGCTGAGCAACGGATACAAGCGGTTGAAGTTGAGGCATGATACTCTCCCATGCAACGCAGGAAAGTAGAACAAAGGCGCGAGTGGTATTCTGACTGACGAGGACGCTCCCTTGAGAAACGAGCTCGAACACAGCTGCGGCACAGTGCCGGATTTGTTGCGCTGCAACCCACCGGACTTTCCCACTTCACGGCTAATCGTCGTACTTGCTTCGTTATCATAACGTTTACGTCTGTAGTGTAGCTGTTATGGGCACGACAGCAATATGTGGGACAACTACGATGTTCTGCTCATGTCTAATCCCCACGAGCCGATGCCTCGACGTGACCTCAAAGTAGCCTATGTCTCTACTTCGCGACGATGTCTCACGAAAGAGGCTCCGCAGTGT
>JBARYO010000792.1:0-3807 GCA_049647905.1 Elainellaceae cyanobacterium
GAACCCTGGCGCTGGCGGCGAATGCTGGTGCTGCCCCAGTTTGCCTGGCGCTCTGTTATGACGCTCTGGCGCTGAATATCTTAGTGAGCTCTGGTCTCACAGCATATTGCTTGTGGCGCATTGAACCTTCTGATGAAACCTGGATTCCTAGCTCGGTCCAACCAGCAAATTGGGATTAAATTGCACAGACGCTTGGTTATTTGACAATCATCGTTTAAGATTCCCTCATCCGCGTTGCAGATTGGTATCATAATTCGTCGCTGTAAAAATCGATCCATAGGTTGACTACATGGCTTCAAAGACCGCTGCTGACATGCCTTCATCTGGATCTGCTAAGCCGGCATCGCGCCGTTCGGCCCCAGCATCAGCGCAGTTTCACACGATTCCTCCCATTCCGCCGTTAGCCCCACCCAATCTAGACTCAGTAGCGTCGCAGTCAGACTCTGATCAATCGGCTTCCCCAAAATCTTCTCGGCAAAGTCAGCCCATTATTCAGCTAGAGCAGGTGACCAAAACCTACACCAACGGCAGCTTGGCGCTCAACAACGTTACTTGGCAAATTCGGCAGGGAGATTTCTGGTTTGTCACCGGCCCATCGGGAGCAGGTAAATCAACGCTGCTAAAGCTACTCTACGGCGAAGAGCGCTGCTGCAGCGGCAATATCATCGTCAACGATCAGTCGGTATGCGGATTAAAAGGAAGAAAGCTCTCGATGCTGCGGCGACAGATTGGCGTTGTCTTCCAAGATTACAAGCTGATTCCCCGGCGTACGGTATCTGAGAATGTGGCCTTTGTGCTGTGGGCCCAGGGCTTTACCCGCAAGGAAATTCGGCGGCGGCTAGTGCCCACATTAAAAATGGTAGGTCTACAGGATAAGGCCGACTGCTTCCCCCATGAGCTATCGGGCGGTGAGCAGCAGCGCGTCAGCATTGCCCGCGCCATTGTCAATACGCCACCGGTACTGCTGGCGGACGAGCCTACGGGCAACCTGGATGCCTACAATTCTTGGCAGGTGGTCAAGATTCTCAAGAAGCTGAACGCCGTGGGCATTACCGTCATTCTGACCACCCACGATGAGCACCTAGTGCGCCTCTCGGACTTTCCGGTAGTGCAGCTGCGGGATGGACGATTGCACCAGATGCGCGACTGGGAGATTGGTCGCAGCCGGTCGGCACCGCTATCGATTTAACCAGCGGTAAAGGGCTTTTTGAGGCTGGGAAATCTCGCCTAAACTTGTGTAGTAATAGTTTTGCCAGCCCTGCTGCGGCAAGCCAGCGAACAGCATCAGGTTTAGCGGGTACAGCTCGCTATCGCTGCAGCGACGGAAGTCATCCCGAAACAAAAATATGGCTTTCCCCAGCGCGATCGCCATCCCCAGTTCAACCATCACCCCTTCATCCGGCGGCGTCCCATTGACTACGGCAAAAATGCCGTCACACTGCTCGACGTCTCGGCGGTCGGCTTGGGCTACCCGATAGGCCCAGTCTGGTTTGGATAGGTCAACCTGGTTGTTGCGCTCGAACGGCTCCCACACCTCGGCTCCCAAGGCCTCAAGCGCTTGAACGATAGGCGGCAGCAGCGATCGCTGCTGGGCTGAGAACCCGTAGGGGTTGGCCAAGTAGAGCGTTTTACCCATAGGGGTATTCTAGCGATTGCGGTGGCGCTGTCCAAGGCCCTTCGAGGCACGGCCCATCAATAGGGGGCTACGCCGTGGTACCCCGTACCATCAGGCAGAATCGCGAAGCTGAGTCTAGCATTGTCAAAATTGACGTTTTCTAGCGTCGCATCCGAGAAGTCAACATACCGCAAGTCAGCGCCAGAAAAGTTGACGTTGGATAGCGTTGTTTCTCTCAGCGTAGCGCCATATAGCCTCGCCCCCGAAAAATCGCTGTCTCGAATGACGGCAGCGCTGAGGTCGGCATCGCGCAGGTCAGATTCTCTGAGGGATGTATCGCTGAGGCGCGAGTCAGTCAGGCTCGCCTGAAGCATCTGAGCGTCGTCGAGATTGACAGCGTCAATGCTAGCCTCCACCAAATCTGCCCCCCTCAAATTGGCATGAACTAAGGTCGTTTGGTGTAGCGTCGCTTGACTCAAGATCGCGTTGATCAAGAGCGTCTCATCTAGGTTGGCGTGGGAAAAGTCGGTGGCGCGGAGATCCGCACGGCTCAGATCACGCTGACTCAGATCCGCATGGCTTAAGTTACACGCCACGCATCCTCCCGAGTTTAGTCGTTGGATACCAATTTGCAGCGTGGGGGGGCTGTCTGGCGCGGTGGCGGATTCATTGTCATCGGTTTCGCCATTCTCGACAGAGGTGCCAGCCTCTGAGAGCAGAACTAGCAGACTGACGACCGGGAGCGCAACAATGGTCACGAAGAAGCCGATCACAAATTTACCGTTCATGGGGTGTAGGTAGGGCTAGGGACGTATTCCTCTCTTCAGGCGATCGCCCAACATCCCGGCTTACGCGCAATAAAGCTTTTATAAAGCTAGCTTTGAGGGTCAGGCAAGATTTGTACCCGCAGGTATTTTAGCCCCGTCACGCCCTGGAGCGGCTCTACACCTCCAGTTTCGACCTTGTCCGTAACCCAGCCCTCCCGCATCAAGTAGCGCAGATACTCCTCATACTGCTGCCGCTCGCTGCTCGTGGAATAGACCACGGTCAATTGCCCCGGCTGAGTAATGCGCTCACTGGTCTCTTGATCAACAGCTTTGTCGATGCGCTTCTTCACAATCTCGTAGCGGGTATCGCGTGTGCCTCGCACCTCAAAGGGTCGATCGGTGCGCTCATCGTGGAAAATATCCACCGTCAAATCCTGAACCAGCACCAGGTGGGTCATTTCCAGTGCAGCATCAAATTTCGTTTGAATATCATAGGCCCGCCGAGCACAGTGGCATATGCCCCGCAGTTGCTCATACCGCAAGCTCTTGAGGTGAAAGGGGGAAAAGCTGGCGTTAATGGATGCGCCCGCATAGATCATATGATCTATGCCATCGGTCGTTTCCACATCGCAGTAGTGGGGAATGATGGCCTGCATGTTCTCTTGCCAGTCGTCCCACGCTTGACGCAGCTGTGTGTTGAACTGATTGAGCAAGGCATCGTAGCGATCGCGAGCGTTGTGAATGGTGCCTAACTCAACATTGCAGGCCGACTGATAGGCCAAAACGGCGTCCTGGGCTGTATCCCCGCATTGGGTAAGATAGTCAAAATTGACCTCTACAACATCTTTCAGATATTGAACTGCCGTCACCTCCATATCCACGGTGACCCCTTCTAAGAGCGCCGCAACTTTCTCCTTCAGGTCTAGCTGCATTTGTAGACACAGCGCATGGCCTTCGGCCTCATAAGCCGCATCGACAATCGCGATCGCCAGCTCAAACTGGGCCAGCAAATCGGTTTGGATGGCTCGGTTACGCTCGTGAGAGGAGCCCCGGATATCAGAAACCCCGTAGAGGGGATAGACATTAGGAAAGACAATCGATTGGGGCGGGAGTCCCCAGCTGCGCCGCTCGGCTTCTTGGGCAAAACGCCATTCAACAGCAGTATGAATATTGTTGGCAAACTGTCGCTGTTGCACCTGCCGCATGGCGTGGGTCAGAGCCAGCGTAAACGAAGGAACCAGCTGTTCGGCATGCTGACAGTCAACGCTGTCAAAATGATGGAGCTCGTTGCTCAGCACCACTACAGTCCCGATGGGATTGCGGACCAGCTGCCCAGCGATGTAGACCTCAGCAATGAGGGGCATCAGTAAAGCAGACCTTGTCCCCATGGCGATCATGCGATCGCTGCCGCCGACTGCCGGCAGC
>JBARYO010000793.1:0-8071 GCA_049647905.1 Elainellaceae cyanobacterium
GGATTAGTCCATGCCTTCAAGTCAAACTGATTTGTTCGTCTTATCAGTGATACCAAAACGCTGCACAGGTTGCGGATATGCGCCAAGATTGAGCAACAGGTACTTGACAACTCTGGGATGTCAAGCCTTATGATAAGCACCGTTTAGGGCTTTACGCCATAGCGATCTAGAGCTGATAGCTGCCAAGCGAATCGGTTCCGGCTGCTATCTGTATTAAATAGAACTCAAGGGGATGTTGAAGTCATATGCAAGAGCTCACACTTACGCCAGAGATTAACTTCAGTACTGATGTTTACAAGGATGCGTACAGTCGCATCAACGCCATTGTCATTGAGGGTGAGCAGGAAGCGTATGACAACTACTTGGGCCTTGCCACGCTGCTGCCAGACTCTGCTGAAGATCTGACCCGGCTCGCAAAGATGGAGAACCGCCACAAGAAAGGCTTTACCGCCTGTGGCCGCAATCTCAACGTTGAGCCAGATATGAGCTTTGCTCGTGAGTACTTCGCTCAGCTGCACGGCAATTTTAAGACAGCGCTTGAGAACGGCAACATTGTCACCTGTTTCCTGATTCAATCTCTGATTATCGAGGCCTTTGCGATCGCCGCCTACAACATCTACATTCCTGTGGCAGATCCGTTCGCCCGCAAGATTACTGAAGGGGTCGTCAAGGACGAGTATATGCACCTGAACTTTGGCGAAGAGTGGCTTAAGGCCAACTTCGAAGACGCTAAAGCTGAGCTTCAAGCGGCAAACCGAGAGAATTTGCCCATCATTTGGAAGATGCTCAATCAGGTCGAGGACGATGCCGCTGCTCTGGGAATGGAGAAGGAAGCGCTTGTAGAAGACTTCATGATTAGCTATGGCGAGGCTCTGGGCAACATCGGCTTTACCACTGCAGAAATCATGCGCATGTCGTCCCATGGTTTAGCTGCCCTTTAGCGTTAAAACTGGTCCGAATAGGCTGCTTGTCGAGGCGCGTAACTCCCTATAAGTGAGCGCCTCGGCTTTTGATGGCATTTACTAGCGTTATTACACATCGATTACGAGCGAATTACTTATGTTTGGGTTGATTGGTCACCTCACAAGCCTCGAGCACGCGCGGCGGGCTGCCAAAAATTTGGGCTTTCAGGAGTACGCCGATCAGGGGCTGGACTTTTGGTGCTCAGCGCCGCCACTGTTGGCAGATACGATTAAGGTTACGAGTGCAACGGGGCAAACCATCGAGGGCCAGTACGTCGAGTCGTGCTTTGTGCCTGAGATGTTGACCAACCGACGGGTCAAAACAGCCATTCGTAAGATTCTCAACGCCATGGCCCTGGCTCAAAAGTCCAACTTAAATATCACAGCGTTGGGCGGATTCTCATCCATCATTTTCGAAAACTTCAACCTCGACCAGCACCGGCGCGTTCGTAACGTTGATCTTGAGTTCGAGCGATTTACCACGGGCAATACCCACACGGCCTACGTCATCTGTCGTCAAGTAGAGCAAGCTGCCGCCAAGCTAGGCATTAACCTATCCAAAGCTGTGGTCGCCGTCTGTGGCGCGACAGGCGATATTGGTAGCGCCGTTTGCCGCTGGCTCAACACCCGCACAGATGTGGAAGAGATGCTGCTGATTGCTAGAAACCAAGAGCGCTTGGAAGCGCTGCAGTCTGACTTGGGGCGCGGCAAGATTATGGGCATGAGCGAGGCCCTGCCTTTAGCTGACATTGTGGTGTGGGTTGCTAGCCTACCCAAGGGTGTTGAAATTGACCCTCATACCCTAAAGCACCCCTGTCTGCTGATCGATGGGGGCTACCCAAAGAACATGAAGTCCCAGCTGCAGCACCCCGAAGTCTATGTTTTAGATGGCGGAATCGTGGAGCATTCGCTGGAGATTGACTGGCGCATTATGCAAATTGCCCAGATGGATATCCCGGGACGCCAGCTGTTTGCCTGTTTTGCAGAATCGATGCTGCTGGAATTTGAGAAGTGGCACACCAATTTCTCCTGGGGACGCAATCAAATTACGGTAGAGAATATGCTCCGCATTGGCGAGGTCTCAGTGAAGCATGGGTTCCGGCCAAAGCTGAGCTTCCAAGACCTCTAGGCCCGTTGCACAATTCCTTGCAGTGGCGGCTGAGACGCTATGGAACCATCGGTCTCAGCTGACGCCCCTGTCGCCGGGAGAGATCCATCTGTGGCAGGCATCATTGATCCTGCCGCTACCAGAACTTCGCCGTCGTATGGATCTGCTTTCGGCGGATGAGTTGGCGCGTGTGAACCGGCTGCGTACTGCCGCTGCCTGTCGGTTTGCAGTGGCTCGCAGTACGTTACGCCTAATCCTCAGCCAATACCTAAATTGTCAGGCAGAGACGATTGCGTTTGCTTACGGCGATCGCGGTAAGCCCTGCCTAAGTCTTCCTGTGCATCGTCCGCACCATCTTCAGTTCAATCTATCCCATTCTCGCGATGTAGCAGTTTATGCCCTAACAGACCAGGGTGCGATCGGCGTTGACGTGGAATATGTTCGCCCTGTTCCATCGCTCACAAAGCTCGCCCGTCGCTACTTTTCCCCTCAAGAGTGCGCTAGCTTGGATAACCTGACAGACCAGCAGCAGCGCCAGCACTTCTTTTACCTCTGGACGCAAAAAGAAGCTTACGTCAAGGCAACGGGGGATGGTATCCCTGGACTATCCACCGCAATGCGGCCAGCCAGCTGGTTTTTTCAAAGCCTGCAGATCGAGCCTGATGCGGTGGTTGCGGTCACCGCCAGCGTTGCCACGGGGATACGTTTGTTTCGCTGGAACCATGGCGACGGGATAAAAACTGGCGCTGCTGGGAGCTAGAGCGGTGAGGTTGGCGCGTTTAGCTTTAACCGTAAAAGCGACAGAATTAGAATAATGAAAAATAGCGCCAGCCCAACAGTGCAGGCGTAGCTGACATCGAGGTTTGTTGGGTCAAAGGCCTGCTCATAGACATAGTACACAATTGTTTTAGAGCTGTTCAGCGGCCCGCCCCGCGTCATCACGTAGACTTCCTCAAATACCTTAGTGGCCGAAATCGCCGAAATAACCGCGACTAGTAGCAAATAGGGACCCATGGTGGGGAGGGTGATGTCGATATGCTTCATCCAGCCGTCAGAGCCGTCGATGGCGGCGGCTTCATAGAGGTCGGCAGGAATGGATTGTAAGCCCGCTAAGTAGATCACCATGTAGTACCCCAAACCCTTCCATACTGTGACCGCCATGACGCTCCACAGGGCTAAATGGGGACTCGTCAACCAGGGGATGCCGGATTGGGATAGCTGCAGCCACTGCAGCACTTGATTTAATAGCCCATTCTCCGCGTAGAGCCAGCGCCAGGCAATGCCGGCAACCACCATGGAGATCACGACAGGGGCATAGTATGCCGCGCGGAACCAGTGGATTCCCGGTAGGGATCGATTGACCAAAATCGCCAAACCCAGAGGAAGCAATACTAGGATAGGTACGACCACAACAAGATACAGCAGCGTATTCCCTAACGTTTGCCAAAAGACGAGGTCGGTTACCAGGCGTTCAAAGTTCGCCAAACCGACCCAGCGCGGCGGCTGGGTAATGTCATAGTTGAATTGTGTAAAACTCAGGACAACGGCTTGGAGCGACGGGTATATCACCGTTAGAGCCAGCACGCTGAGAGCCGGTGCCAAGAATAAGTAGGGAATAGCTCGGTGGTTGACCTTGACCATGGTGCGTCTTTGGGGTGGTAGGACTCTGTTCTAATACGTCAGCAGTCGGCGTGAACGGATAGTAGCATTTGCATTGATGCAGATAAACTTCGTCACCCCAAAGATAGAGCGATATAGTACAATTGTACTTAACCGAAAGACATGCTGCGATCGCTAACGTCTCTGCTGCCTATTGACTAAAACAAGGAGGCTTCCCCGTGATGAACCCCTCTGACGTCCATCTCCCCAATGTATCCCCACAATATCAATCTCCCCATAGGCCTCCGCACAGACCTATCTCGGCGTCTGGCAAGGGCCATTGGGACAATGCTCACCGCGATAGTGTCCCCCAAGACGGTATCCCCCCAAGCAGCCCCCAAGACGGTGTTCACAGCCCCAGTAGTTCCCAGAACAGCCGTCGCCGAGATCACCGCCATCGAGACAGCCAGCGCCCAGGAATGGCTCGACCCCGCTATTGGCTAGCGGGCAGCTCTATTATGGCCGGATTGCTACTCATGGTTGACGTTGGCGGTGTGAAGCAGCCAGCAGCAGAGCAATCGGTGTGCCAGCCCGCTGTCCAGTCTGAGGCATTTCTCTCGCGAGACGCATTGGCTAAATTGCTTTCTATTCCGGAGCGGGACTCCAAAGTCGCTGTCAAGCAAGCTTTAGGAGAGCCCTACTGTGTCCTCTCCCCTATGGAGGTGCGAGCAGGTGTTCAGGCTGACCGGGAGGTCTATCCCTTAGCGTTTGACGAAAATGCCTGGGTCGTCGTGTTGTATGAGGGGGAGGAGTATGCTGGCTACGACTTTAAATTTACCCACAACTAGTTGGGCAACGTTGCGATCGCTACGTCTAAAGCTAACTCGATACGCTGTAGGTCTGATGCTGTGGCTGATTGGCGCGTCATGCCAATCGTCTGAGACAATCGCTCCTCAGCCTGTGATTCAGCAGCAGTGGCAAATGCAGCCAGGCACTGTTATCGCCGATCGCGCGGTTGTGGCCGGACTAGGCGACATCTCCATCGATCTTGATGGTGGTAGCGTATATGCCCCCTTCAGCGGTCGCCTACAGCGTGACGGACAGGGCTGCGCCATTTTTTCGAGTCCAGATTTACCGGCCTACCTCACGCGCCTGTGTGGTCTACGGCACTTTCGTAGCGGTAACCTGCGGCCTGGCGATCGCATCGGCAGTGGACGGATGCTGCACTTTGCTACCCTACGAAAGCAACCCGATGGCACATGGGCTATGGTTGAGCCGTCACAAGATCTAGTCAGTCGTTTTTTGCGCCCAGCCATAGATTATCCGGCTACCCCCCTTGACCAAACAGATTCTCTCAACCCGTCATAGCGATATGCACAACCTTCAACGCCAGAACATTCAGCGCCAAACCGATATTCTGCCGTCCTGGCTGCTAGCCCTATTTCTGCTCACGGGAGTGGTGTCAGCCTGGGGTAGCGTTCGCGACTGGCGCGATACCCATCCCCCCAATAGTCATCCTGCCGCGATCGCTCAACAGGATGCGCCACAATCTACAGGCTCCTCTGAAGCAGGCGGCTTTCTTAGCTTTGACCTCCCGGATATTGGGGCTGGGCTGCGCCGCATGCTGCTGCCCAATAGGCGCGCCCAATCTGATGCGGTTATCCTGCCGCCTGAGCTGGAAAAACTGTTCTCAGGAGAGACTGATTCCCTCGTTGCCAAGGCTGTGGGGGCCGCAGAAGGAACCAGGCTGCCCAATGGCGATAAGACTCCCGCCTACTTTGGCCACATCGATCCTGGCAACGGCGCTTGGAATCAGGGCACCTTTTCCTATCAACACGAGGCGACCTCCCCTGAAGAAGCAGACCGCAAGCAAATTCAGCGGCTGCGGCGGCAAGGGTATGACCTCCATCACTGGGCGCAGCAGATTGATGTTCCCTGGGGACTTGAAGAGCAGCTCAATGCTCTCGATTTGGCAAACCAAGCCCCCCTCGCAGCCTTGAGCGCAGATGGCTACCTAGACCGCCTCAAGGAGGCTTACGATCGAGGCTATACCGGCTCTGACGCCGTACTGGAGGCTCGCATCTACGCCTACCTCGATCCAGAGACCAATCGATGGAATGCACCAGGCTTGGGCAATACGTTCGAAAGTATCAGGGCTGACCAGCAGCGTCGGCAGCAGGCTGTCGCAGCGGCGATCGCTGCTGGTAGCTAGGTTGGCTTCGGATTGTGAAGCAATTTGACAGCACAGGGAGCATCCTCAGGCGCTTTGAGTTATTCTCAGGTATGATTCTATTTCTCAGGCACAATAAATAAAGCCAATTCCCAATAGAACTTAACTCAGAACCTCAATTTAACAGCATCGTAGAGGCCCCCCCACAATGAGCTGCTTTACCAAACTGCTTTTCTCCCAATCCGTCGCTCAAGCGCGGATGTTGCTATCAGTATCTCTACTTGGTCTGGCTGTTTTTCCCGCTGCCGTTCAAACCTCTGCCCAAGCGAGTGACATTGGCGAAGACTCACTGTCCCAAGTCACGTCTGTGTCGGAACTGCGAGATGTACAGCCCACCGACTGGGCTTACCAGGCTCTAGAATCATTGATTGCCCGCTACGGATGCATTGCCGGCTACCCCGACGGAACGTACCGGGGCTACACGGCCATGAGTCGGTATGAGTTTGCAGCCGGCCTCAATGCCTGCTTGGGCCAAATTTCTGACCTGATTGAGACCAACCTGATCAGCCGAGAGGATATTGAAATTTTGCAGCGGCTGCAGTCTGAGTTTGCAGCTGAGCTGTCTGCCCTGCGCCGCCGCACCGATACCCTAGAAACCCAGGCCGCCGAGCTAGAGGCAAACCAGTTTTCCACCACGACGAAGCTGCGGGGCGAAGTCATTTTTGATGTTACCGATCGCTTTGGCGGTGATGACAGTCCCTTTCTGGACGAGAGGGAGTTTGAAGATAACACCGTATTTCGCGATCGCGTCCGGCTCAACCTCGTCACCAGCTTTACCGGCGAGGATGAATTGGTGACCCGCCTAGCTGCCGGTAGCGTTGAGCCCTTTATCCGGCCTGGCCCCTTTGCCGGAGTGGATGCCTCCACAGCAGAAGGCCTGCTAGCCCAGCGGGTTGGCGGCAACACCGATAACGAGTTCGAACTTGACCGCCTGTCTTACACCTTCCCTGTAGGCGATCGCGCCGATGTCTATGTGTCTGCAGTACGGGGCCGCCATGAAGACTACCTGTTCAGCACCTTCAACGACTACCTCGATGATGGGGACGGCGGTCAAGGGGCTATTTCCACCTTTGGCCAGCGCAGTCCCATCTACCGGATTGGTGGCGGTGCGGGTGCGGCGGTAAACGTGGCGCTGACCTCAGATTATTCCCTCGTTCTAACGGGGGGCTATTTGGCAGATGAAGCCTCAAGCCCAGAGAGCAGCAGCGGCCTTTTTAATGGAGACTTCGCGGCCTTGGGCCAGCTCACCTTCGCCCCCAGCGATCGCATTAAATTAGGGGCCACCTACGTCCGCGGCTACCATACTGCAGACAACTTCATCTTCGATTCTGGTTTTGGGGAAGAGTTTTTTGTGGGGACCACACAAGCCAGCGGGAGCCACATTGAGCTAGAGACATCGGCAGTCACTAATTCTTACGGCCTCCAGGCTTTCTTCCAGCTCAGCGATAAGCTCGCCATCAATGCCTTTGGCGGGTTCACCGATGTCACATTCAATGATGTTGGCGACGGTGACATCTGGTACTACGGTTTAGGACTATCCTTCCCAGATCTGTTTGAGGAAGGTAGCCTGGGCGGAATCGTTGTAGGGGTTGAGCCCTATCTGGCTCAGGAGTCAGCTGATATCTTTTTCATCGATACCGACACCTCAGTGCATGTTGAAGGATTTTACCGCTATCAAATCACTGACAACATCGCCATTACCCCCGGTATCATCTGGATTTCAGCCCCTGAACAAAACGAAGACAACGACGGTTTTGTCGTGGGTACGCTGCGCACCACGTTCCGGTTCTAGCCAACGCATCAAGAGCGGTCTGATAGTATCAGATTGCCCTCCATAATCCACGTTGCAAGGCCTGAAATGGCTGTCCTTTCGACCGCTACGTTAGCGCAGTTGTGCCGCGCGAGTCCGGTAGGCAAGCATCTTCCCAGTGCGCTATATGTGCACCAGTCGGCGCTGCCTGCGTTGTCTCCTGAGCTACAGCATTACCATGCCCAGATACAAGAGCTTGCCCCTCATGTCAGCGACGTTACCCTGGTAAAGTTCAACATCGGCAAGCCCCAGGTGTCGTACCTGTTCTACCCCAGCTTTGACACTGATCCGCATCCCGCCTTGCACCACAGCGTTCAGGTCAATTTAGCGACGCTTGTCGTTACCGAGCGAGACTACAGTAC
>JBARYO010000794.1:0-5312 GCA_049647905.1 Elainellaceae cyanobacterium
GAGGAAGAGTTTCCTATGGGCTTACCGGAGTCTGCCACGGCGGGTTCGTCGGAGCGTGGCCAAGCAGCAGCTGGAGCCAATATCTCTGCGATGACTGTGCTGGGGCTAGCCTTTTCTGTTGGGGCATCAAGCCTCATTGTTCCAGCTCAGCCGGCTGCAGCTGTATCTACCCCCCAGGTGACGGCCCAAGAAATTACCGTCACCCACATCGTGCGCGAAGGTGAAACGCTTTGGAGCTTAGCTCAGCGCTATGGCGTGACACCAAAGAGCATTGCTCTAGCCAACGATATTGATGCGGATAGCCTCCGGGTGGGACAAGCGATTGATATTGTCACCGCATACCACTCTAATTATCTAGAAGAGACTCCAGCTGTCACCACGCCGATTCCGCTACCAGCTAAGTCTGTGGTGGGCCGAGTAGTTGAGCCATCCCGCAACCTGGCACAGATTCAGGTTCAGCAGGTCGCTTCCCCGTTTTCAGAAAGCGCCAAAGTTGTAGGTTCTCCAACGCCTCAAGGGTCAAAGAGAGATAAGGCGAAGCTCTTAGCGTCTCCCAAAGTCAGTAAGGCGCTGGCGGAGCAAAACGCTGACCAAAGTATTAGCCTAAGCACTACCCCATCGGTAGCCGACAGCGCTGACGATGCAGTGCAGCCAATTGGTGAAGCAGCGCTCAACGATTTGGCAAATCGCGCAGACATTGCGCAGGTTATCAAAGGTGAGCCCTCCAGCGAAGCGAGAGAGCAGAATGCAGTTCAGTCTTCTGAGTACTCCGTTGCAGCCTCATCGGGTTGGGCATCACAATTGGGGCGAGAGGCCGGCGCAACTGCGACAACGACCCACACAATCCGCGTCGGCGAAACTCTTTCGTCCATCGCTCGTGCTCGCGGCATGTCAATAGAGGCGCTTGTAGCATTGAACGGCATCCGTAACCCAAACCGTGTCTTTGTGGGCCAAGTTCTAACGGTGCCTGCGACGCCGCGTTCGGAACCCGTGCCAGACATCGTGCAAACGGTAGTCCAAGAACCGGTTCGCCTAGCGGCAGCCCTGCCGATAGCATTACCCGCATCTGAAGCCACGTCCTTACCTGAAGCTGTTCGCAACTCTGCCCAACCTCGGACTGATCAGCCCCAAGCGACAGCACCAGCAAGCGAGCAGATTGATGCCCAGCCTGCAGAGACAGATCTCAATGTCTACGTCGAAGATCTGCAGGATGATATTCAGGTGATGGCAGATGCTTCCGTAGCGGAGGAGGCTTCCGTAGGCGAAATACGCTCTGAAGCAAAAACAGAAGCAGACACAGCTGTAGCAGTAGCGCTTCATAATGCCGATGCTATAGCTCGTGATTCCGTTGACGATGATGCTGTTAACCCAGAATTTGCGGCGTCTAGATCTACAGCTGCAGCTGATAACGGTGTCGACCAACCTGAGGCTCTCTCCAACAGGTCTAACGAGGCTGGCCAAGACGAAGAGACTCTAGTTGCTAGCGCTCCGTTGGGGTCAGAAAACTACGCACCCTTGGCAGAGCCCGTCACCGGAAGAATGGTGTCTCCAGAACTGCCTCCCCTCTCTGATCCGGAGAATCATCTTCCCGGTGTGACCATGCCCATGGATGGGTACCTATGGCCAGCTAGTGGGCTTTTGACATCTGGCTATGGCTGGCGCTGGGGACGAATGCACCAGGGTATTGATGTTGCCGCACCAGTTGGTACACCAATTGTTGCTGCTGCACCCGGCGTTATCGAGTTTTCAGGCTGGAACTCTGGCGGCTATGGCAATATGGTTGACATTCGTCACCCTGACGGCAATAAGACCCGATACGCCCACAACAGCCGCAACTTAGTCCGTGTGGGTCAGAAAGTTAATCAAGGCGAGCAAATTGCTGAAATGGGCAGTACTGGCTACAGTACGGGTCCACATGTACACTTTGAGATTCATGTCCCCAGTCAGGGCGCTGTGAATCCTGTGGCGATGCTACCGTCTCGCTAGACGATCTACATCTGGCCTCTGGACAACGCTAGTCTGCTCGAGGCAACGATAACGGATGAGTAGGGCAACGGTACGGGTGGGACTTGTTGGCACGGGCTACGCAGCTCGCTTGCGGGCTGATGCGCTACAAGCAGAGCCACGATCGCAGCTTGTGGCTGTTGCCGGCCATGATCACGATCGCACCACTGACTTCAGCAGTCCTTATGGGGCTGAAGTCGTACCGTGGGTCGAGCTAGTGCAGCGCGACGATATTGATCTCGTCATCGTTGCTACCGTTAATCGGGACCACGGTCCGATTGCCAAAGCCGCCGTTGCCCACGGGAAGGCGGTTGTTGTGGAATATCCACTGGCGCTTGATCTACAAGAGGCGATCGCTATCGTCGCCGCCGCACGGCAGCAGGGAACGCTGCTGCACGTTGAGCATATTGAATTGCTGAGCGGCATCCACCATACGATTCAAAGTGGTTTGCCAGAAATTGGTACACCCTTCTATGTTCGTTATGTCAGTATGGCCCCCAAGCGGCCAGCCCCCAAACGCTGGAGCTATTCCCCAGCGCTGTTCGGATTCCCGCTTGTTGGAGCCCTGTCTCGGGTGCATCGGCTGATTGACCTGTTTGGCGAGGTCAAAACAGTGGTCTGCAACCTCCAAATGTGGTCGTCTGATGGTGATGTCGTAGCGCCTGATAGCGCCGCAGTCTTCGGAACAGTGCTATGCAGTGCGCAGCTCCGCTTTGCTAGCGGGCTATTGGCTGAGGTCGTTTACGGAAAAGGACAGGCGCTTTGGGATGCTCAGCGCCGGTTTGAAGCGCAAGGCAGCCTGGGACGACTGCGGGTAGACCGCGAGGGCGGAGAGCTGCAGCTCGACAAAGAGACCCGCCATTTGGCCATCGGAAGTCGCCGTGGTCTGTTTGCCCAAGATACAGCCATGGTGCTAGATGCCCTGCTTCAACCAACACAGTCCAGTCTCTACGTCACAGCAGAGCAAAGTCTGTACGCGCTTCGCGTTGCCGATGCGGCCCGGCGGTCAGCGATCGCAGGCCAAGTGATATCGCTACTTGAGACTAAAACCGTTCTACGCTAGAAGAAAATACGGGTTCAATCCGGATCGCGATCACGCGGGAGGGACGAACTACCATGTGCTCGCCCTGAATAGTCTTTAGGGGCACGCTGACAAAATCATTCGAGTCCGCCTTGTTGACAAACTCACTGCTGTACCACTTCTGAAACTCCTGGATCTCGTTGAAGCGCACCTCTTCCCGGTGGCCTCCTTCCATAAGTAGGTGAACAGCGTACTCGCTAGGTTTTCTTGGCATCGTTAGAGTTGAGCTAAGGCGCTAAAAATATCGGGCATTAATAGTCGGTGTTGTCACAAGAGGCAAGGGAGCGATCGCAGCGCGAATGGGCTTTAGCTGCCGCAAGCTCCCGCCAATTGGCGACATGATTTAGTATAAGCAGAATTGTTCAAAAATCGAGCGCTACGATCTCTACAAAGATACCGTCGACATCTGCTCGCGGATACGGTCAATGTGCTGATGCATGTTGGCCTGATCGAGCCGATAGCTAACGGGGTTAGCTATCAGACGCGCCGTACTCTCAAAGAGCTGATCGATCTCGATCAAGTTATTCTCCCGCAGCGTCGTCCCTGTTGCCACCAGGTCTACAATCGCCTCAGACATACCGGTAATAGGGCCAAGTTCGACGGACCCATGGAGCGGAACAACTTCCACCGGCAAGTCGAGTTGATCAAAATACTCACGGGCACAGCTGACAAACTTAGATGCAATACGGCTGTGGGGCAATAGGTCTAGGGTCTGGCGGTAGGGGCTATCCCGCTTCACGGCAACGCACATGCGACAGTAGCCGAAGCCCAAATCAACCAAATGGGCGACCGTGGACTGTTTTTCTCGCAGCACGTCATATCCCACAACGCCGAGATGCGCCTGCCCATACTCCACATATACGGGAACGTCAGAATTTCGCACCAACAGCACTCTAGCCGTATGGGTAGGATCCCACACCTCAAGCTGGCGATTGGCTTTGTCGAGCAGGGCGGTGAAATCGAGGCCGATCGCCTGAAATAGCGCAACGCTGTCTTTTAGGAGCGCCCCTTTGGGCAGAGCAATGGTGAGCATGGACAACAGAGTGAGTGGCACCTAGCCTAGGGTATCGCGTCTTGTCACGCCTTGGACTTGTCAGTTACCGTAACGTCGGACATCTGGTCGATCGCATCGTCGGGCTCTTCTTTCAACTCTTCAGAGATAAAAATCGTTAATCCTAGAGGAACACAGGTAATCTCCACCGGACTCTCGTCAATAATCTCACCGTCGAGCACTACTTTTTGCTCAGGATCAGTGGTGACGACAATGCGACGCGATCGCAGAAAGCCGATGTTGTTGTGGTCGGTAACGGCATCGCTATTGATTGCTGAACGCAGCAGCCGAAATCCAACTGACATCGCATCGCCAAATCCGGAGGCTGTCACCACCGTCAAGTCCAAATAGCCGTCGTCAGCGAGAATCCCCGCCGGCCCTTGAGCCAAAATAGAGGTGGGCGGTGCAGCATTAGCGATCGTGATGGCTGTGGCATCCAGCTCAACGATTTTGTCATCCGTTTCAATCGTCGCCTTGAAGGTTTCTATGCTTCTCAGCTCACGAAAGCTAGAAAACACATAGGCGAGCCGTCCGAGCCGGTTTTTAAGATCTCGGTTCGCGTTCTCAATGGCCTTGGCTTCAAAACCAATGCCCGCTAGCAACACCATGGGTCTATCGTTGCAGGTGGCTACATCGATCTGTTTTGTGACCCCCTGTAGAATCGCGCGACAGGCTTGCTCAATATCATCGGGTAGACCCAGGGCATTGGCGAAGGCGTTCGCAGTACCGCGCGAAATTATCCCCAGAGGGGTATCACTACCGATCAGCGCATTGGCGGCGGCAGAGATAGTTCCATCCCCACCAGAGACAAGAATTGCTTCTGCGCCAGCATCTAGCGCTTGACCCGCGAGCTGGTCGGCTCCAATTTCCTCTGTAGTTTTGTGGATATGCAGGTCTAGTTCTGATTCAAGTACTGAGAGAATCCTCGCTAGGTCTTGCTCAGGATTGCCCTGGCCTGCAACAGGATTGAAAATTAGATGGGCCGATTTGAGCATAATGGTTGTCTGCAACGACGTTAAGGGCGGGGACAGCCCATGACCTAAGGGGCCAGGTTTAGGCAACAATACTGAACTGATATCAGCAAGTGCCTTAATTTATCTGATAGCCATAGCATTTTGCCTCCCTCACTCGACTGACTTACCCTCCCATCTAGCTACTATGCACAGCGACCAGAGG